>JAADHY010000602.1 GCA_013151585.1 Planctomycetota bacterium | reverse complement strand
CAGCACGGCCTCCGGTGCGAAGCGGCTCCCCATGTTAGCGTTTTGTGCGACGCGGTGCGTGCGAGCGGGCGTAATTTGACTCACAAATCGTTGCGCGCCGTGTCGCTTGTTGAGCAAACCGGAATGCTCGCTCTCCTTTCACACGTCACAGCAGACCCCATGGTCGGGAGTGCCGATCCAAGGAGTGGCGGTCTCACAGCGGGTGTTCGATACTGGCCACGCCAGATCAATTCAAGCCAGCAAAAACTCATGGTCTTCTTTTGCGTGAGCCTTGCAGTTTGCGCTAAGGCATTGATTCGGGGGCCAGGCCCGCAGCCCGCAGATAATCCAAGCGGATTTGCTTCGACGCATTCGTCCTGCCAAAGGGAGGACCTTGGGTGATCACGGTGACGTACGCCCGGGGGCGGACATCGCCGGCTGCGGCACAGCGGAACTCGATTGGATTGCGGCCAGGACGGAGTGTGGGCACTTTGCCGGTCGGAGTCACCTTGGCGAGCAGCTCGCCGCGGGGGCCGTAGAGCTTGCAGTCATCCGGGCCGAAAAATTCCAAGTACTGGCCGGTCTTGATCGTGACCGGAAAAATGATCGTTTCGCCGCCGATCGTGACCGACGGGTTGCGCAGCTCGACCGGGCAGGTCGGCAGTGCGCGGATCGGGCTCAGGTAGCACCTGACAGTCTGGCCGGGCGGGATGTTGTTGTACCACAGGCTCAGCGTCTCGACGCTGTTCGGCCGGATCGATTCGCGGTAAATGGCGTAGCCCCCTCCGTACGGCCAGGAATAGTCGGCGTGCCGTTCACCTTCCGGTTCGACCAGCTCGAAATAGCGCCAGCCTTTGAAGTCGACCACGATGTAATGGTCGGCGATCGCGTGCGACAGATGCGGCGGACTGGTTTGCTGCAGGTTCAGCACCTCACCCTTTCCGTCGCCGTAAACCCACAGCCCCAGGGCTCGGGTCTTGCTCAGGTTCAGCGGTGGCGAGAAGACTCTGCCGATCTTGCACCACGAGCGCACGCGGGTGTTGGTCGAATTGGTGGCGGTGAAGAGTCCGCTGCCCGGGCCGACTTTGATCCGTTCCGTTGACGCTTCCAAGCGGGCCTTTATGCCGGGCTGGGCCTTGCGGTCGGTGAACTGGGTGACGTCGCTGAAGTCGGTCAACGTCATCGCTGCGGGATCATCGTAGGGACGCGTGCCGGTAAGAGCTTCAATACGCAATCGCAAAGGCTGGCCTTCGAACGGATTCGTCACCGTCCAGCGGTTGCTCCATCCGTCGATGCCGTGCACTTTGTGTCTGTCGTACTGCACCGGCCGGAACTGCCACTGGCCGTTCGAGTCCCGCACCAGCGTGAATTCCTTGCCGGGCACACGCAGGCGTTTCTTGACGGCGTCGTTGAAGTAATTCGCCCGGCGCAGCGTTTCGTACCGCTTCACGATCGCTGCTAACCGCGGCAAGGACGGAATGCTGCGGGCCGTGGTGGGGTTGATCCCCATCAGCGAAAGGCCGTAGTTGTTCGCCAACGCCTTGCAACAGAGGTACTCAATATCGTCGGCAAAGGTCGGTTCGCCGTTGGGACCTTGCCATGTCTTGAACGCCCACCAGCCCAGGTTGCCGGGCAAGAACTGACGGCGCAGCAAAGCGTTGGCCTGGCAATGAATGTCGATGAACTTTTTGTGGCTGCGAGTCGGATGGTCCCACGCGCCCATGCGCGATCGCACGTACCAAAGATGATGGTGGAACGTGCTCATCTCCATGATGGCCGGCTTCTTCAGCCGCTTGAAGATTTCGAAAGCGAACTTCGACTGGTAATACCACGCGTTTTCGCGTCCGGCCACGGTGTCGCCGCCGTCCAGAGCGTCCAGGTAGATCATGTCGAAGCCGGCCTGGTTATAAAGCTTGGCCGTGTTCGCGGCGATCTCAGTGAACAGCGTCGAGTCGCCGTCAGGGCAGAACCGGCCGAAGCATTCGCGCAGGTGATGGACCTTGGCGCCTTTCTTGTGAGGCGCCGGCTTCGTGCCGTACGCGCCCCGTTTGCACTTCGTGAACGCGTAAGGCGGCTTCTTCGATAGCCCGGCGTACGTGATCAGCTCATCGTCGATCTGAATCGTGACGCTGTTGCGTACGAAAAAGCCGGTGACGGTCGACATCTTGGCCGTGGATTCCACGACTGGGACCGTCGTCGCATCGGCAGTCAGATCGGCCGCCAAGGTGAACGTCGCATCTTTGCCCAAGCGCGGGTCGGGCACGGGCGTGACGTACGGGCACGTCTTTTCGATGAACATCGCGTAGGTGTGCAATCCCGCCTGGATGCCGGCCGCGTGCAGCTTGTCGATCACGGCTTTCATGCTGGCGACGCCGTTCGGGTAAAGCTTCGGGTTGGGCCGGAAGTCGCCGAACCGGAACGAGCGGCCGCCGTGGAAGTCGATCTGAGTGACTCCAAGCTGCTTGGCCAGCGCGATCCATTCATCGACCGTCTCTTCGGTCAGGTTCCCGAAGTCGAACAAGTACGAATCGTAATTGTGCGGTCCGTCCAGGGCCCACGGACCGCCGATGGGCGAATGGGGCAGCTCGTCCGCGGCCGAGACGACCTCTTGCATCACGCGACGCAGCTCAGCGTAAGGGCAGCCGATGATCGCCACTTTCGCGCCGGCCAGCCCGAAGCGCGGATAGGCCGCGGCCCAGAGATGCCGCATCGGTTGCGGAATCCCAGCGACGTTTGTGCGCAGATTCAGTGCCACGGCGCAAGCGGCGAACGGTTCGGTCTCTGCACCGGTCGACCTCAGCGCGATGTTGACGAATACCAGCTCGTCGATCTCCTCGGGCTGCACCGATACGACCTCGACAACGAAGTATCGCTCATGCGCGGTCACCTTCAGCACAGCCGTCACACCGCTCTGGCCGAATGCCAGTTCCAATCGTCCGTCGGCGTAGGAGACTTTCGAGACCGGCTGTTGTTGGCCGCCTTTTCGCACGTAGGCCAGCGGGATGCCGGACTGGCTGTAGTTCCGTCCCGTGCGTCGGTCGAGGAAACTCGTGATATGCCCTTTCGCATCCACGGCGATGCGGGCATAGTCGTTTTCGACGGCGGCCACCGGTTTTGGCTCGGCCGCCGTGAGGGGAGCGGGGACTGCTTCGATGATCGTAGCGCAGAATACCACAAATGCCGTGATAAACGGTCGTCGGATGTCAGGACGCATGGTCGGATTCCTCGGCGAGGGAGCAGGAGGGCATAGTCCGGGCGAGTGCTTTGTCAAACCCCAAAATGGGATGCCCCAGTTTTGTGGCGCAGGCGTCTCGCCTGCGAAAAGCGGCCGAGACGGCCGCACCACAACGCAACGCCATCCAAACTCTTTGCTGTGACGAAGCAGTGAGGCGCTGTGCGGGCCGACGCCAACCGCGTGAATGTCGGAGTGCATTATGGTCCGGCTTGGAGACGTGCGACAAGCGAGGACGATGAGTTTTCAGAAGGCTCGGCGTCTCCCCAGTGCTTTGTCACAGCGAAAACCAGAGATTGGCCGAGTGAGCCGACGGCGCAAGCCGCGGGTAAGACCCTCCGACCCGACGCTAGCGCGTACGGCTCACCCCACAATTTCGCTGTGACAAAGCACTAACCTGAACGCGTTCGTTTCGCTTGTGCCGTTTCCTTGTGCGGCTGCGGGTTCTGGATGTTGGGAAGCTCAATCGCCGGCGTGACCGCTTTCGCGGCGGCGGCTGAGATTTTAGAATGCCGGTCGCTGCCCTGCGGGGCGTCCGACATCAGCGTCTGCAGGCGAGACATAACATGGAAATCCATCAAGCGCTCCAGCCATTGGACTATGCGGTCATCCTGGGCTACGTGACCGTGTTGCTGAGCATCGGGATGTGGGTCAGCTTCCGGCGGCGTGGGGCGCAGGACCTGTTTCTGGCGGGGCGGAGCCTGGGTTGGGCCAACGTGGGCCTGTCCATTTTCGGGACGAACGTCAGCCCGTCGTTCATGATCGCTTCGTGCAGCATCGCCTACTCGACCGGCATGGTGGCCGCCAATTTCGAATGGCTCGCTTGGTTGTTCCTGATGCTGCTGGCCATGCTCTTCGTGCCGTACTACCTCGCCACCGGAATCAGCACGATGCCGCAGTTCATGAAGCGGCGTTTCGGTCCGGCCACGTACGAGTTCTTATCTTGGTACGCCTTATTCACGACCATCATCCTTTGGTTGGGCGGCACGCTTTACGCCAGTGGTGTGCTGCTGAGCCAAATCATGAATTGGCCGGTCTGGATATCGATTGTGGTGCTGACCGTTATCGCCACCAGTTTCACTGTTGCAGGCGGATTGGCGGCCGTGGTGATCACCGACAGTTTTCAGGCGATCTTGATGATTCTCGGTTCCGCCGCGCTGACGGTGATAGCATTTAACAAGGTCGGCGGGTTCGGGCCGTTGCTCGACCGAGTGCCGGCGGACTACTGGAAATTGATCCGCCCGGTCGGTGACAAGGATTTCCCGTGGCATGCCATGTTCCTCGGCTATCCGGTCTTGGGCATCTGGTTCTGGTGCACGGACCAGACGATTGTGCAACGAGTCCTGGGAGCCCGCGACGTGCGCCAGGGACAGCTCGGCGCCGTCTTTGCCGGTTTTCTGAAAATACTCACTCCGTTGATTTTCATGATGCCGGGCATACTTTGCTTCCTGCTGCATCCGGAGCTGGACGATCCGGACGAGGCGTTCATGACCATGGTGACCCAGTACCTGAAACCGGGGATGGTTGGGCTGATTGTGGCCGTGCTGATCGCTGCGGTGATTAGCACCATCGATTCAGGACTGAACTCGTTCAGTACGGTGTTTACGCTGGATATTTACGTTCGCAGGTTACGTCCGGAGGCGACGCCGTCGGAAGTGAACCACCCTCGCCTGGAAGGCGAGGGCTTTCCGGGACTTGGGATGAGCTGCGGACTGAAGTCCTCCGCTCATCCCTGGTCTTCCA
>JAADHY010000535.1 GCA_013151585.1 Planctomycetota bacterium | reverse complement strand
CGGCGTAAATGGCGGTTCGGCTGCGGTACTGGCTGAGCCGTTTGCCGGTTACCAGCGGCGTCAGGTCGCGGCCCTGGACCCATTCGGGGATCTTGAGCCCGGTCAGCGAGCAGAGCGTGGGGAATAGATCGACCGACTCGACCAGCTCGTCGCATACCACGCCCTGTCGGCCAACGCCCGGCGCGTGAATGAGGCACGGCACGTGCAACATGCAATCGAGCAGGAACGGCCCTTTGCCCGGTATGCCGTGATCGCCCAGGAATTCGCCATGGTCGCTGGTGAAAACAATAATTGTGTTCTGCTCCAGGCCAAGCTCCTTGAGCGTCTTGAGCACCAGTCCAAGCTGCCAGTCCAACTGCGAGACCATGCCGTAATAGGCCGCTTTCATCTCACGAAACGTCTGCTCGGACGCGTTGTAGAACGGATAGAACTTGTGCTCTTTGACGTGGAAAAACAGCCGGTACTCGATCGGTTTCTTTTTCAAATCGTCTCTTGACCTGTGGAACGGCGGCACCTGGTCGGCCCGGTACATGGTGGCAAACCGGCCGGACGGCACGTACGGGTGATGCGGCCCGTAGAAGCCCAGCCAAAGGAAAAACGGCTTGCTCTTATCGACCCGCTTCAAGTACTCGCGAGTCCGCATGCCAACGTAGGCGTCCAAGTGGCAGTCTTCAGGCTGGTCCGGCTGCGGAACTGCACAGAGCCGCTCCTTAAAGTTCGGCAGTGCAAAGCCTGTCTTGTATTCGTACCCGCGCGATTTCACGTATTGGATGAACGGGTTATTGGGTCGCATGTTGCGAATCGAGCTGGCCTCCTTGTAGTCCAAGGCGCGTTCGAACCGGCGCTGGCTTAAGTGATACTTGCCGATGCACGCCGTCGTGTAGCCGTGCTTTTTCAGGTATTCCAGAAGGGTCACTTCGTTCTCATTGAGCCCGCTGAAATTCCAGCGTACGCCATGATTGCACGGGTAGCGGCCCGTCATAATCGTGGCGCGTGACGGATGGCATACCGGATTCTGCACGAAGTAGTTAGAAAAACTTACGGATCGACCGGCCAACGCATCGATGGCCGGCGTCTGGATGACCGAGTCGCCCGTGAAGCCAAGCGTGTCGTAGCGCAGATGATCCGCGGTGATGAAAAGGATGTTGGGACGCCTCACCCGCTTGCCATCGCGGGGTTTCGTATCATCGCTCCGCGCGACCTCAGGCGAGCGAACCGGCTCGCTGTGCGTGATGTGTTCCGGCGCGAGGCTGACTCGCCTTTCGCGAGGCTCCTCGCCCGCCGCGACGCTGCTCAGAAGCACGAGGACCATGCTCCAGCGAAACGCGGACCACAGTCTCCAGCGAAATGTATCTGGCACCATGTTATCCTCGCTCTTTTCGAAACGTGAACGGTCTGATTGCAGTCACTTCCGCGCGATCCGCTTGGCGCTGAAATCTCGCGATGCTCGTTGTCTGTGCGGCCGGGTTACTGGACGCACCGGATGGTCACGGCAAACTCGGAGATGACTTCGCCGGCGCGCCAAGTTCGCCTGCCGCGGAGGTAGTCGTCCTTCCAAGGACGGACGGTCGGGAGCAGCGAGTGAGCTTGCCTTTGAGCAGCCCGATAGACCAGCCTGCGCATCGCTTCTACATCCGGCGGACATGGGCCGGGAAGCACTAATGGCAGCACGCTTCCGGACGGCTCAGCAGCCACCCCGGCCAAAGCCACGCCGGCCGCCGCCGCGCTCTCAAGAAAAGCTCGCCGCGTGACGGGCTCTTTCAGCCGCATGTCAGGCTCCCTTTGATTACGCAGGTGCTGCTCCACGGACTTGTTGAATGAAATCGATAGACGCAGGTTGTCGAAGATGAAGGCTTCCTTTCTTGTCACTCGATCACGGCGATCTGTGCCCAGTCCTGCAGCTCGATGCGGACCTGCCAGCCGTGCCTGACCTGCACGATTCGGAAGTCGTGGTCCACCGGCCGGCCACGGAGGTCGAACAGATGGACGACCGGCCGGCGCGGGCTGTCCCAATCATACTCGCCGGAAACGCAGGTGATGATCCGCTCCTTGCCCAGGATCCAGCCCTTGTGCAACTCCAGGGGCGTGATGGGGAACATGTGATTGATCGGGCCGTATTCGCCGCTGCCGACGCCGGTCTCGGGGATGTCGCCGATGGCGTAGTGATAGTACACCATGCCGTGGCGCAGGTAGGTAATCACCGCTTTCATAACCGTTTTGGCGATGTCCCGGTTTCCAGGTTGAGGGACGATGCCCAAACCGATGGGACTGGCGAGGTGGCCTTTCAAGAGGTCCAGCACCAACGGCGGCTCGGTGCCGTCGGGCACGGCGAACGGATTGAACGCGCTCTGGGTTTCGGAAAACCGGTTCGTGGGCAGGGACTGCTCGGCGCGCGTTGTCGCGTACGTGTTGGCCACGACCACCCTGCCGCGGCTCAGCGCGTATTCGCACAGCTTCAGGCGCGCTTCGATGCCGGCGATGCTGCAGTCGATATAGCGCCGCTTGATCTGGCCGGTTCGCCGATCGATCTCGGCGCTGTACCCGTCCCAGCCGCTGTAGTCGCGCAGATCGTGGCGAAACGCCTGGTTGAACTCGTCGATGTAGAACCCGTCCAGCCCGACCTCGTCGATGAGGAACTTCACCTGGCCGAGCAGAAACTGATACTGGTAGTTGCCCACGGCCGGATAAACGGCCAGCGCGGTCTGAGGTTTTCCGCCACGGCGATACAGCTCCAGCATCAAGTTGCCGTCGGCGTCGCGCCGGACGCTGTCGAGGAACGGAATGCCGGACCGGTCCAGGATTCTAGTCTGTTCGGGCGTGAGCTTCCGTTGCGTCGAACGCCCGCCTTTGTGGATCGGCAGCTTTTGGCCGTTGGGAATCCTGGCGGGATCGATGGTAACCCAGTCGGTTTCGATGCAGCCCAGCACCTTGACGCCGGGATTCGCTTGCCGGATCAGGCGAGCGGCCTCACGCACACGCCGCTTGTACTCGTCGCGAGGCCAGACCCGATCGAATGAGCCGGGGTCATAGTCCAGCCACGGCGTGATCAACACGAGTCCCTGCTTTTTCCGTTGGAAATATGCTTTCAACGCCTGCGGATCCTTGAGCAGCCGGGCGCGGCGGCCGATGTCGAACCAGTCCAGCGGCCCGAGGATCATGTTGATGCTGTTCCAATCGCGGCGAACCTGATTGACCAGGTCGAAGTAGTCCGCCCGCGCGGGCAGGACGTACAAAGTCCACCGCATGGTGTACGAGCGGCCGTTATCCAATGCCAGGTTGTTCACACCGAACTTGATCTGGTTCAGCGGCAGCCCCACCTGTGCTTCGAACTTGCGCCTGGCGATGTCGTCTTCGACGAGAACACCGAGCGTCTCCGTCGCGCCGGCCGCGTAGATCAACGGGCTTTCGGGCCGATTGGGGGAGAGCATCCGGTCGAAGGCACGCGGTGCGGTGATCGTGTTCGTAATCAGCACGCCCACCGGCTGCCCACTGTGAATGGAAAGGCGATCTTCCACCTTAATGCGATCCTCGTCCACGGTCACGCGGCGGCGCACAGCGCAATGGGCTCCGGCAGCTTTGACTTCGACCGTCCGGTCCGACACTTTGCGCGTGCGGGGCGACCAGTCCTTTTCGCTGCCGGCCTGATCGGCTCCGAACACATTCCAGCCGATGCGCCTGCCCGGATAAGAATAGGCGCTTTCGGCCACGTACCGGCCGTCTGCCGTATTGATCTGGATCCGCCCGCCGGCGTCTACTGTGATCGAAAGCTTTGAACTGCCGACCGTCGTGCCTGCAACCACCGGCTCGAAATAGGCCATGCCAAACTGCTCGAGCCCAGTCTTGTAATGCTCGGCAATCTCGCGGGGCGTCAACGCGCGGCGATAGACACGCACCTCATCGATCTTGCCCGGGAAGTGGCTGGTTCTTGTGTAGGCCGGGTCTTTGGCCGAGGGATCGCCCACGACGCATCCGATGAGGAAATTCCCCGTGCCGGCGATCTTGGCGTGTTTCGAGGGCCGGCTGTCGACCAGCTTGCCGTCGATGTAGAGACACAACGTCGATCCGTCGAATGTACCGGCCAGGTGGTGCCACGCGCCCGGGGCGAGCACGGCGCGACAACTGTTGCTGCCCTCGGTGATGTACCAATAGGCCTTGCCATTGGTGTAGTAGGTGAGCAAGAAGCTGCTGAAGTGCTTGCCGACGATCCCCGGCTCGCCGGCCACCGGTCCTTCCGGATAGACCCAGGCCTCCAACGTCACGGCCTCATGCAGATCAAGCGACGGGCGATTGCCGCAGTTGACATAGTCGTCTTCCCCGTCGAAGCGCAAGCAAAACCCGTCGCCGCGCTTCACGTATCGAGCGCCGTGAATCCGGCCGTGGTTCCCGTTGCCGCTCCGATCTCTCAACGTGGCACCGGCCCCTTCATCAAAGTCGTAGTACGCCACCAGGCCGTCTTCGGCAGCAGACGCCAAAGAAGCGCACAACGTTACTGAGCTCAGGAAAGCAAGGATGCGCATCGCTATCCGCTCCATCGCGCTCGGCCCGAGAGAGAACACCCCGTAGTGGCAAAACCCGTAGGACGGATTGGCAATCCGTCCTACGGCGAAATGTCCCAAACGCCGGACGCAACACGACTGTGCCAGTCTAACCCACACCTGCGCGAGCCACAATCTGTGGCGCAGGCAGCAATCCGGCCGCTCGATTCCGTCCCGCGCTCGACGTCCCCAAAAGGGCCTTGATTCCCGCGTGTCGGATTCAGTGTTCGGTATGGAGGATCACGCTCGACGGAGCGAACGGCCGGAGCAGCACTTCGAACCAGCCGTCGTTGATGCGGATCGGGTCGCCTTCGGGCTGACCACGAAGGTTGCACGGTTGGGCTTGGGCCGCGTGCAGCCCCTCGGGCAGGCGGACTCGGCAAGGGCCAGACCGTCCCGCTTGTTCCCAAAGCCGCAGCACGA
>JAADHY010000751.1 GCA_013151585.1 Planctomycetota bacterium | reverse complement strand
GCTGAAGCCGATGCACGAAACCGATACGAACGGTTTGCCCGTCACGCCCACGTAGTAAGCGGTCGAATGTGTCGGATACCACAGCGGAATGCTTCCGACACGCCAATTCTTGTACGAGCCGATCTGATGGGAATGGAAGTGGTAGTATTCGCCTTCCGAGTAAATCAGCCGGCCGAACCCGCCTGCCTGATAAATCTGCCGCATGGCGTAACAGTCGGGGCGGAAACAAGACGTCTCGAACATCATGTATTTCAGGCCCGTCGTCTTGACCGTTTCGAGCAATCGGTCGGCGTCTTCGAGCGATCCCCACACGGCCGGCACAGCGCAGGCCACGTGCTTGCCGTGCTTCAGCACCTCGATGCAATGCCGCGCGTGGCTGGGAGCGTCCGTCGCCACAAACACCGCCTCGATCTGATCGTCCTTGACCAACTCTTCCAGTGACGGATAGGTGCGTTCGCAGCGGCAGGCTTTCGCCAACCCGGCGCAGCGGTCCGGAAACAAATCGCTGACAGCGACGACCTCGACGTTGGGATGATCCTGGAAACTGAAGGCCGCTCCGAACCGACACGTCCCGTATCCGACGATGCCCACTCGGACCTTTCGGTCAGAAACCGGCTCCCATCGCTTCGAAGCTTTCGGATCCACCGGAGCTTCTTCGAACCCCGGGATCTTTGGGTTTTGCCCCGCGGCCGCTTTGCCCAGTCCGAAAGCGGCTGCTCCAAACCCCACCGCCTGCAGAAACGCACGTCGTGACGCCCAATCCGTCATGGTTGATGCTCCTTGAAGAAAGACCCATCACGAAAGACTCCCGCGTTCTGCCTTTCCCGAATCAGCGAACCCGGAAGCCAGTTCCCTCAACAAACTTCGGACGCCCATCGTGTGGCCCGCGACCGTCTGCCATCAAAGGTAACGGCGAAGCGCGCAACGTGCAAACGCGCGCATCGCCGTCGGGGTTGACTGCAACTTGCGGTCGGGTCAAAGAATCTCTTGCGGGATGCGGGCCATTGAGACCAGCACGTCACCCTCGTCCAAGCGGATGATGCGGACACCTTGCGTGTTGCGTCCGATCAAGCTGACGTCGCCAGCTCGAATGCGCTGAATCTTGCCCTGAGCGGTGACCATGAGCACGTCGTCGTCATCCGAGACAGCCACAATGTCGACGACCTTCCCGTTGCGCTGGGTCGTGCGGATATCGATCACGCCTTTGCCGCCGCGGCCCTGTCGTCGATACTGCCGGCTGGAGGGAACCGCGCCGCCTTCTTCCGGGCTCGTCGTCTCATCCGGAGCGTCACCCACTTCCGCCGTCTCGGTTTCGGCCATCGCCACCGTCGCGATTTCGGCCTCGTCACGCTCGTCCGGCTCCGCGGCGGATTCCTCCGGCGGTTCCCCGTTGCTGCCCGACGTATCCCCCGGTCCGAACGGAGTTCGCTTTCCGTAACCGTGCTCGCAAACGGTCAACAAGCTTTTCTCGGGAGAGGCGACCACCATCCCGACCACGTAATCGCCTTTGGCAAGACGAATGCCATGGACGCCCCGCGTGTTGCGTCCCATCGGGCGGACGTCCTCTTGAGAGAAGCGGATCGCCATGCCGTTGGCCGTTGCCAACAGCACGTCATCGCCCCGCTGCACGATCTCGACGTCGACCAGCGCATCGCCCTCTTCCAACTTGATCGCGATGATGCCTCCCTGCTTCGGCCGGCTGTAGGCTTTCAATTCGGTCTTTTTGACCAGCCCGTTCCGCGTGGCCATGATCAAGTACCGATCCTCATTGAATTCGCGTACGGCCAGGCAGTTCGCCACTTCCTCGCCTTCGCGCAGCGACAGCAGGTTCACCAGCGCCCGCCCTTTGGCCGCACGCCCCTGCAGCGGCAGGTCGTACACCTTCCGCCAATGCACTTTGCCACGGTTGGTGAAGAAGAGCAGATAATCGTGCGTGCTGGCGACGAACAAGTGCTTGATGGGGTCTTCTTCGTCCGTGCGAGCGCCGGTGATGCCGCGTCCGCCGCGATTCTGAGCGCGATAGACCTTCAGCTCGGTCCGCTTGATGTATCCGCGCTGTGACAGCGTCACCACCATCGGCTCTTCCAGGATCAGCTCGTCCCGGTTGACTTGCGTCAGCTCCTCGTCGGAGATGTCCGTGCGGCGATCGTCGCCAAACTTCTGTTTCAGCTCTTCCATGTCCGATCGGACGACCGCCAGGATGTTCGCTTCGTCCGACAACAGCCGCATGTACTCGGCAATGTCAGCCAGCAGTTTTTGAAACTCCTCGCGCAGCTTTTCTCGTTCCAGGTTGGCCAACGATCCCAGTTGCATCGAAACGATGGCTTCTGCCTGCTTGGCCGAAAGCGAATAGGTTTCCCGCACTCCGTGCTCGTCTTGGAACAGCCGGAATCCATCGTCGCCGAGCGCCCGGCCGATCAGCTCGGCCGGCACGGCAATGTCTCGCAACCGCTGGCACGCTTCGGCCCGGCTCGCCGACGACCGGATCGTCTGGATCACCTGGTCGATGTCGATCTGGGCGATCAGCAGGCCCTCGACCGTGTGTTTCCGTTTGCGGGCCTCGGCCAACAGGAACTCGGTCCGCCGCCGAATGACGTCGACTCGATGCCGGATGAACTCTTCCAGCAGCTCTTTGACCGACATCAACTTCGGCCGATTGCCGACCAAAGCCAGCAGAATAACGCTGACGGTCGTTTGCAAAGGCGAATAGCGGAACAGTTGATTCAAGACGACGTTCGGATCGGCGTCCCGCTTCAAAACAATGTGCAGCCGGACCTGCCAGGGAGGCACGTTGCGGTCGGTCAGGTCGGTGATCCGAGCGATTCCTTTGACGCGTTCATCGCGGACAAGCAGCTCCAACTTCTCGCGGATGCGATCCCGCGTCTCCATGTACGGGATTTCTGTGACGACGATCACGTCCGCATTCTTTTCCGTTTCGAAGTGAGTGCGGGCGCGCAATGTGATGGTCGACCGGCCTGTCATGTAGCCTTGGCGGATGCCGTGCCGGCCGCAGATGATCCCGCCCGTTGGGAAGTCGGGTCCCGGCAACACCTCCATGATCTCGTCGACGGTGGCGTCCGGATTATCGATCAGCAGGATCACGGCGTCCGCGACTTCGCGCAGGTTATGCGGAGGGATGCTGGTCGCCATGCCGACGGCGATTCCACTGGAACCGTTCACCAGTAGGTTCGGGAATCGGGCCGGAAGAACGACCGGCTCGCGGCGTGACTGGTCGTAGGTCGGTACGAAGTCGACTGTGTCCAGGTTCAAGTCGCGAAGCATCTCGGCCGCGGCCGCCGACAGACGCGCTTCGGTGTATCGCATGGCGGCCGGAGGCAAACCGGCGAGCGAACCGAAGTTGCCCTGCTTGTCGACCAGCACTTCGCGCATGACCCATTCTTGGGCCAAACGGACCAACGTGGGATAGATCGCCTGGTCTCCGTGCGGGTGGTAATTGCCGTTCGTGTCGCCGACGATTTTCGAGCACTTGACGCGGGAGGAATTCGGCCCGAGGTTCAGGTCGCCCATGGCGACCAGGATGCGCCTCTGCGATGGCTTCAGGCCGTCGCGCACATCGGGCAGCGCGCGGCTGATGATGACGCTCATCGCGTACGTCAAGTAGCTGTTCCGCATCTCCTCCTGGATGTCCAGGGGACGAATGCGATCGGTCTGAGTCGTCGCACCTCCGTTACCCGTTGACAACCTGTCTGCCTCCTCAATTAGAACATCGAAAACCGTGAGTCCGGTTTCCGGTCGTTTGGGCCAACGCTTCGTGTCGCCGTCGTTTCGGCAGGACGCCGCGCGCCGGATCCGTGCCGGCACGTTCCCCGATGGCGCAGACCGCCGACCCGAACGAAGACGTCAAGCACGCACACCCGGCTTGACCGCGTCGAGAATCATGTCGCCAGAGCCATCAGGGGCATGCGGCGAAGCTGGGAAGAACAGCGCCGTCCGTGGTCGCGCGAGGTGAATTAAGACGAATCCACTGGGTCACTCCGTTTCCCGAACACGGTGACTGATGCCAGTCACCAAGGACTACCGCCCCTACGGTCACTCGACGGCCGCCTCGTTTTTCGACTCGCGGCCGGCCTTTTTTCCCGTCAACTCGCGGACTGCCGTTTCATGCTGGTATCATAGCGGAAATCGGCAACTTTCACAACGGAAGCTGGCCGCCCGGCGCGGCGCGCTCGGCGGTCGCGGACAATCAACGAGCGGAATCATACGATCACTACAACCTCGCACAGAAGGATGACGCAATGCGAATTCTCGTAACGGGTTCCACGGGGTTGGTCGGTTCGGCGCTGGTTCGGTCGCTGCAACAGGACGGGCATGCAGTCACGCGGTTGGTCCGACGCGAGCCAGCCGGCGCGGAGTCGTCTGTCTTTTGGAACCCCGAGACGGGACAGATTGATCGTGAAGGGTTGGAGGGGGCGGACGCGGTGGTTCATCTGGCCGGGGAGAACATCGCGGCGCGACGCTGGACGCGCAAGCAGAAAGCCCGCATTCGGGACAGCCGAGTGATCGGCACGCGGCTGCTGGCCGAGTCGCTGGCCGAGCTGAGCTCACCGCCCGCTGTGCTGGTCGCAGCCTCGGGGATGGGGTTCTACGGAGACCGCGGCGAGGAGGAAGTGGACGAGACCAGCCCGCCTGGGCGCGGGTTTCTGGCGGAGCTGTGCCAACAGTGGGAAGGGGCTGCCGATCCGGCCCGCAACGCGGGCATCCGAGTCGTGCATTTGCGGATCGGCATGGTGTTGAGCGAGAAGGGTGGGGCCTTGGCGAAGATGTTGCCGGCTTTCCGCTTGGGCCTCGGCGGCGTGATCGGCAGCGGACGGCAGTACTGGAGCTGGATCGCGCTGGACGATTTGGTGCGGATCATCCGGCATGCGATCGAAAACGACGGACTGAGCGGTCCGGTCAACGCTGTCTCGCCCCGCCCCGTGACCAACCGGCAGTTCACGCAAACGCTGGGACGAATCCTTCGGCGTC
>JAADHY010000204.1 GCA_013151585.1 Planctomycetota bacterium | reverse complement strand
CTTTCAGCAACGGACCGCCGAAGCTTCCCCCCGTGTAGATAAAGAAGGGGTTGACGATACCGTGGAACCCCACGCGGTCGGTCGGGCCGGCCTCGGTCGTCATCATCGGCCAATGGGTGCGAAGATGTTCGAAACAGCTCCGGCCGCTTTCGATGATCTGCTCCCGGGTCCAACGGTTTACAAGCGGTCCCTGCCGGCCTTCCATGATTTGTTTGGCTTCCAGCCAGCGGTGAGTCAGGGCCAGGTGAGCAGCGACCCATCGCTCGCTGCCTGGTTCGGCGTCGATTCGCGTGCGGCCGCGGCGCCGCCGAGTACGCTCCATCGGGCTTGGGGCGTGAGCAGCGTAGCCGTACTTGGCTGCCAATTCGTACTCCAGCCGCAGCGGTTCGAAATACTTGGGGTCGCCCGTCTGCTCATAGGCCGCCAGCAGGATGTCGAGCAGGTAGCCCTTGTACTGCTGATGCACCCAATCGTAGTTCACCGTGCCGGGCGGATGGCTGGCTGTGTACCAATTGGGCGAACTGGTGCCGCCGAGGATGCCATCCGGGAAAGAAACCTGAGCGGGAATCACCCCGCGCGGCTTGGCCCGCTCGGTCGACATGGCCGCGGCGAGCCACGCGTCGGCCAGCTCGACGTACAGCCGAGCGATAGTCGGGTTATCGTTGTAACGCAGGACAGCCGTGGCTGGGCTGACCGCTCGGTAGTTGATCCACGAATCGTTCATGCGGTCGCCCGAACCGACCTGGGTGGCGCCGAAGAAATTGGCCCGGAAATGACGCCGGCCGTGCTTGTTGTAATCGGTCCACAGGTCACGGATCAGCTTGGCCGTTTTCATACTCCGCTCGATCCAGATCGGGTTGCCGTAGTCGATCTGCATCATCATGCCCAGCGTGTTGCCGGTCCACTCGGCCGTGTGCTCGGCATCGGCCATCGGCAGGCAGTAGCCGATCTCTGGATCGACTTCCGACAGGTTCCACACGCCGTCGACCAGCTTGGCCGTGCCGCGAACACACAGCTCCGAGACATCGCGGCTCACCAGACCGTAGTAACCGAACAGGCCAACCAGCTCGACATCGTCTCCCCAGCCGCCGCCGATCGTTCCCTCGGGCTCTTGACGGAACCGAATCCACCACTCGGACAAGTCGACCAGTCCCGCAAAGGCCGGGTAGATGGCCTGCACCCAGTCCGGAGTACCTTGCGCCTCGGCGACGTAATCTTTCATCACCCAGTCGTAGTACTCGCTGCCGTCGCCGTGTGGTACCCACTGTTGATGCAGATGGTATTTGACAAAGCGGTTGTCAGGGCACTTCTTTTCCAGCTCCAGAAAGATCTGCCGCTCAGTGCCCAACACAGGGAAGTAGGGCTTGAGCATGTGAGCGGCTCGCGCGATGTTCAAGCGGGATTTGTCGTAAAGTGGCGAGTCAGGCTGAATCATCCACCACCACGCAATCGCTTTGTCGTTTTCGATGAAATGGTTCTTCCCGAGCTGGCCCCGTGTCAGATGGATTTGCATGGCTTTTTGGAAGATCTCCGCATCCGAGAGCAGCTCGGCCAGCCCGTACTGGTCCGGATGCTCGGCCGCGTACTGTCGCAGCACGTCGATGGACTGCGGCACCAGCCGGAACTCCGCTTCGGTTTCCAGTCGACCGGCCAAGTACAAGGCCGCGACGGCCCGGGCCACCTGTGCTTGCGGCTCTTTGACTTGATCCAGCGCCGCCAGGGCCGCGTCGAAATCTCCGGCGTTGTATGTCTCGATGACCTGTGCCAGGGCCGGCGAACCGATCGACCGCACCAACCGCAGCTTCCCATCGACCCGCTCAATCGGGCCCGGCCGATACGGAGTCACCTCGATCGCCATGATCACGTGGCCGACGAACGGATAGCCGATGAAGTGGTACGGCGGCTCGCGAATGATCGGCACGCGATGGTACCATTGAGCGTACGGCGTTTCCCACTTGGCCTGCTCGGCCATTTGCTGGTCGTAATATTTCTGGTTTTTCTTCCAGGCGATTGTGATCGTGCCGTCGGCGACCTTTACCGTCGTGCGGAAGGTGGTCCACCAGCCAGCCGGCGTGCGATCCAGCAGCCGATACCCGCCCGGCGCCCACACGGCCAGATGCTCGGCCACCGGTTTGCCGTTGACGAGCAAATCGATCGACCCGATGGCTCGCGACAGATCGCCCATGGTGACACGGACGCGGTAAGTGCCGTTGGGCACGTCCAACCGAAAAGCCAGATCGCGCCGGCTGGCGACGGCGTCACGGTTCAGCGAGTTGCGATGATTGTCGAACGCCTCGGCCAACAGCCATTGGCGTGAAGAGCCGCGCAGCCGGCGATTTGGTATTGGCCGCCGGAACTCCAAGTCCACCGGCTCGCCGCCCTGCCAGCCGTAGCCCACTTCCGGCTTGTAAACATCTGCGGCCGTCAAGCGCCGATAGCCTTCCATGACAGGCGACTGCGGCGTGCCGCAATCCCATCGCCAAATCGGCTCGGCAGCCCCGGCACTCCCCAAACACATCAACGCTGTGAAAGTGCCGATCACCGATCGAAGACCGTTCACCGAACGCAGGTCGAGCATTTTCTGCCTCCTCATCCCAACGCGGTTTTGCAACAGCCGTGAGTGCACTAGCAGACGGGGAATTAGGCAGGGCGGGGAGACAGGCTCGCGAAACTCTGCGGGTGGGCCATCTGATTGCGAGCCGATCGCTTCGCACATCGTATCAATGGCTGAGCAACGACGCGAGGGAACTCGGGCATCACCGCGTCCGGTCAAGGGATCGCACCAGTGCGATGAACCGTTCTCCTCGCTCGGCGAAGTTCCGGAACCAATCGTAACTCGCGCAGCCGGGTGAGAGAAGGACAATATCGCCCGGTCGTGATTGTTGGACGGCCCATTGAAATGCGCGCTCGAAATCGGTGCAGACGACATGTCGAACCGAACCGGTGGAGTCTCGCTCGCCAAGGAGTTGTTCCAGCGTTGCAGCGGTTTGTCCCATCAGCGCGGCGACTCTTGCATGGCGGACAATCGCGTCGGCGAACCGGCTCAGGTCGACGCCTTTGTCGTACCCGCCAGCCAGCAGCACGATAGGCTGCGACGGTGAAAACGATCGCAAAGCGGTGATGGCGGACTCGGGAGTCGTCGCCAGCGAATCATTGTAGAACTGCCGGCCGTCAACTTCCCCCACGAATTGCAGGCGGTGCGGCAATCCGGAAAACGTCTCCAGTCCGGTTTGGAGAGCATCGACGGAGACACCAGCCGCCAATGTCGCTGTGGCCGCGGCCGCAGCGTTTTGCAAGTTGTGCGGCCCGGGCAGGCGCACCCACTGACCGAGTGGAAGCGATTGTTCGAAGCCGTTCCACCGCACCACCGCCCGGCCGGTGTCCGGGGCGACAAAAACGCCCTCCCGTCGACGGTCCAAGAAACCAAACCATACACGACGGGCAGCCGTTGGCCAGTTGGCGACGTCTGGATCGTCCTGGTTGAGCACAGAGACATCACCCCCGGTCTGCCATCGGAGCAGAGCTTGCTTGGCACGGCGGTAGGCGTCCAGAGTTCCATGACGATCCAGATGGTTCGGCGAAAAGTTCGTCACGACAGCCACATCAGGCCGAGCCTGCAAGCAATCGAGGTGTTCGAGTTGGAAGCTGCTGACTTCGAGAACCACCCAATGTTGGCTCTTGATGTTCGGTAGATCGGCCAGCAGGCTGTGTCCGATGTTTCCGCCCAGCCAAGCCACCCAACCGGCCGCCCGCAAAATGGCATGGATCATCGCCGCCGTCGTGGACTTGCCGTTGCTGCCCGTCACGGCAATGACTCGGGCCGGGTTGTTTTGCCAAAACAGGGAGATTTCGGTCGTCAGCGGTATGCCATGGCGGCGGGCGATTTCCAATAGCGGGCTATCGAGCGGAACAGCGGGATTGACGACAACAAGATCGGCCTCGCGGAAGTCCCGCTCGTCATGTCCTCCCAACCTCCAGTTGACGCGGCCCGGCGGCCCCCAATCCGAAAGCCTCAATCCCAGTTGTTCGGCGTTACGCAGATCGGTCGCCGTGACATGCGCGCCCTGCTCAAGCAAGAACCGCAGCGCACCGGTTCCCCCGCCGAAGGTACCCAGTCCCATCAGCGTGACGCGTTTTCCTTGAAGAGATCGAGGCTCAAGACTCCGCATGGTAGTGCGTGAAATACCATTTCCGGGATGACGGGGAAAGATCAACTCTGCGGGTCTGAGGCGAGGCGAACCGGAGGTGTCAGCCTCCGGGTGATCTGAAACAGGAGGCATCAGCCCGGGTGGTCTTCCGGCACGATTGGCGGAATCGGCCTCGAACCGCCGTCCGAGTCGGCATCGGTCCCTGCGGCTGCGCCGCTTAAGAGCCCCGCAATCGGCATCTCGCCTTGCGGGCTGCTTGTGAAGGGGCCGAGTGTCATGTTAGACTTCGGTGCCCTGCGACGGGGCGGCGAGGCAGCAGGCGGGGCGTGTGACCACCGAAGAAGCGCGACGGTTCGTCCGGCCCCTTTCGTCTCAAGCGGTTACCCGTTGAGCTCTGTCGTCAGGAACCGGCGACCAAGTCTTTCTCATCTTCCGCACTGAAACAGCAAAAGCCGAAACGAGCAGGAGAGGGAATCAATGGCAGACGGCGGTGAGCGGCAACTTCGATGGTACCAAGGATTGACTCGTTATCACTGGCTGGTCCTGATTATTGGCGTCTTGAGCTGGACCTTCGATTGCATGGACCAGCGGCTCTTCGTTTTATCTCGGCAGCCAGCGATTAAAGATCTGACCGGTTGGCCCCAGCGGGAGGCTCAACTGCGGCCCGACATCGAGGCGGCGGTGACGGAGGAAGTGCGAGCGGCGGTTCAGGCGGGAGAGGTAGAGGCAGCCGCTCAGGAGGAAGAAGTCGAACAGCGGGTGCGCGAGCGGCTAAATGCCGTTTATGAGGAAGAACTACGAAACAAGGTCGACTCCTTGGGGGACATCGTCACGGCCCTGAT
>JAADHY010000543.1 GCA_013151585.1 Planctomycetota bacterium | reverse complement strand
GATTCGGCCAGGATCAGATGAGTTGCAGAAAGGCGTTTGATCTCGCGGGAAACCGCATCGAAGTGGGGCTGGCTCGGACCAGCCGGACCATGGGTCATCGCGTGTCTCCGGCAAGCCGATGCAAGATGCTCTGACAGGATTCTGCCGGTTCGATCACCTTTTCCGTTCAGACTGGCTCCCCAAAACCGGCCGGTTTCGATAAACTGCCGCTTTTGGCGGCGAGGCATCGCTTTTTGCTGTGTTTCCTTGAGACTTTGGGGGCCATTAACAGTGTCGGTCACATCGGTCATCGGACTTCAGTGGGGTGACGAAGCCAAGGGCAAAATCGTCGACTTGCTGACACCGGAGCACGATATCGTGGTTCGGTACCAGGGAGGGAACAACGCCGGGCACACCGTGCAGTTTCGCGGCGAAACGTACAAGATGTCGCTGTTGCCGACCGGCATTCTGCATCCTCATTGCAAGGCGGTTGTGGCCACCGGGATGGTCGTCAACCCCAAAGCGTTGCTGGAGGAGCTGGACGATATCGTACGTCGCAGCGGTCCGGTCGATAATCGCCTGCTGATCAGCAACCGCGCGCATGTTGTCTTTCCGTACCATATGGAAGAAGAAGCTGTTCTGGAGAAGCGCCGGCAGGACGAAGCGATCGGCACAACCATGCGCGGCATCGGGACCTGTTACCGCGACAAGGCCGGTCGGACCCACGGCATCCGCATCGGCGATTTGTACTATCCGGAAACGTTGCGACAACGCTTACGCGACATCGTGACCTATAAGAACACGATCCTGCAGGCATTGGATCCTGACTTTCAGCCGCTCGACGCCGATGCCATTTTCGACGAGTATTCCGGTTACGCGGAACGAATGCAGCCGTACGTGGGCGACACGACGGCCTTCCTGCTCGACGCCCTTGATCAGGGCAAACGCATTCTTTTCGAAGGCGCGCAGGGCAGCCTGCTCGACATCGATCACGGCACTTTCCCCTATGTCACCAGTTCCAACAGTTCCGGGTGCGGAATCCACAATGGAAGCGGAGTGCCGGAGCGGGCCATCACCCGTATGATCGGCGTCATCAAAGCCTACACGACCCGAGTGGGAGGCGGACCGTTTCCGACCGAGCTGCACGATGAGATCGGCCAACACATCCGGGACGTGGGACGGGAATACGGCACCGTCACCGGCCGGCCGCGACGTTGCGGATGGTTCGATGCCGTCGCCTGCCGGTACAGCGCGCGGCTGAGCGGAATCGATGCGATCGCCGTCATGCTGCTGGACGTGCTCAGTCAACTGGACGAACTGTGCATTTGCGAAGCCTACGAAATCGACGGCCGGCGCACGACGGACTTCCCGGCGCACGTTCACGAGCTGGCCAAAGCCAAGCCCGTCTATCGCACGCTGCCCGGTTGGAAACGCGATATCAGCCATGCCCGAAAGCTGGACGACCTCCCTGCTGAAGCCCGCTCCTATCTTGAAACAATCTCGCAACTGGTCGGGGCTCCGATCACCATCGTCTCCGTCGGGCCGGACCGCGAGCAGACGGTCATGATTTGACGGTCATGATTTGGCACCAGCACGCCAGCTTCATCTCGCCGCGTCTCCCCTCCGACGACCGGCCGCGTGAAGTCGGCGTGCTGGCCGGTCGGAACGGTTCCCGTTGCTGATCGGCACGGTGTCTTGCATCTCGTGAACGGTTCCCAAAATCATCAACACGTTTTGCGTGCATGCAGACGCCTGGAGACTCGACGAGGTTGAAGCGTGCAATCCATGGAGCAGGTTCTCGGCGCGGTGTACGATTCAAACTGGCTCAGCAGGTTCCGGCGGAATCTGCGTCGATGGTATCGCCAGAACGCGCGATCACTGCCGTGGCGTCAGTCGCGCGATCCGTACCGGATCTGGATCAGCGAGATAATGCTGCAACAGACGACGGTCGCCGCGGTCGAGCCGTATTTCCGGCGGTTCTTGCAGCAGTTCCCGGACGTGGCGGCCTTGGCGTCAGCGTCCGAGGACGATGTTCTGCGCTGCTGGCAAGGACTGGGCTACTACAGCCGCGCGCGTAACCTGCGTCGCGCGGCCCAGATCGTGGTCCAGCAATACGGCGGCCGCTTTCCGGACTCACCGGATGAACTCGTCCAATTGCCCGGCATTGGCCGATACACGGCGGGCGCCATCGCCTCGCTGGCTTTCGATCGATCGGCGGCGATCGTCGAAGCCAACACGGCACGGGTTTACGCCCGGCTGATGGCTTACAAGGGGAAGGTCAGTTCGTCGGAAGGGCAGCGGAGGTTGTGGCAATTCGCCGAATGGTTGGTTCCTCGCAAAACTCCAGGAGAGTTCAACCAGGCCCTGATGGAGCTCGGATCGCTCGTCTGCACGCCACAGAATCCGCAGTGCCATCGATGTCCGGTTCGAACCTGCTGCCGGGCTGCGGCGGAAGGGCGCCAGCAAGGGATCCCCGCGGTGTCCCGTCCTCCCGAAACGATCGAGCGGTTCGAAGCGGCGGTGGCGATTTTTGATAACGAACGCTGTCTTATGGTTCGGCGGCAGCCGGACGAATGGTGGAGCGGTCTTTGGGATTTCCCGCGCTTGCCGCTAGACGGCGAAGCCTGGACGCTTTCGGAAGCCGAGAGGCCGAGCGCGCCCGGACGCAAACATTCCGCCGTCCCCGCCCCCCTGGCCCGTTTGTTGGAAGACGGACTATCCGATAAGTTCGGCCTGATCGTCGCGGTGAAGAATTTCGTCACTCGTTTCCGCTACACCGTGACACGCCACCGGATTACGCTGCTGGGCTTCCGGGCAAGCTTGCGCGGGCCGGTCCGTCTGCCGGGGTCGCAAGAGCACCTTTGGGCCGACTGGAAGGACTTTGACGATTTGCCCTTGCCGACGCCCGCGCGCCGGTTGGCGAAGCGGCTGAAACCGCCGGTCCGGTAAGCCCAGTCTCTGTAAGCGGTTCAACATGAGCCTTTTGCCCGTCCGCCAAAGCTTTTTCAGGCGACAGCTTGGAACCTCGCCCTTCTCGGCTCAGCAAAATTTCCGCCACTTCCAGCGTTGTGCGAGCAAAACGCATGCTACAGTTGCGTGGACGAGGATGACTGCGATCCGACGCTCGGCGTGTCTTCTCGTCGTTTTTGTCTCCGAATTGTATTGAGGCGGATTTGTCTCGTTCAGGGGATGCAAACCACGCAACGCGGATGCAGCGGTTTTGCGGACCAGGGCAACGGCCCGGAATCGCTCCTCCGCGAACGACGCCGACACGCTTGGCGGGCTCACCCCACGGGGGATGCAAGCGGTTCGGGATGTGTCTGTCGGTCTGCGTCCTGCGGGAACAGTAAGGCCTTCTGAAATGGGTTTCATCAAGCGCATCATCAAAAGCACGTTTCGGGAGCAGGTTCCTCGAGGCCGGAGCAGCTTTGAGAACCTGACGGAAGACCAACTGGAAACGCACTTGAACATCGCGCGCTACGGCAGCTTCCTGCTGACCGACGCCGTCCGGCCTTCGTACGACTTGCAGGTTGTGCCCAGCACAGGCTACCGGCACGACAAATTCCGCGACGAGCAGTCGGGCGTCGAGATTCCTGTGATCATGGCAGCCGCCTCGCGCGAGTTCATCTTCGACTTGTTCTTCGACCTCATCGACCCCCTCGGACCTGAAGTCGATGTGGTCCTGGAAACCAGTCACGAACAGCCCTCAGGAAACCATGAAGACCTCTACCGGGAAAACATCGATCTTCCTGTTCTGAAAAGCGTGTTGTGTGAGTACGAAGATCTGCTGCTCAACGACGGCTGTACGGGTATCGCAGTGCTCAATCCCCGCATCCCCATGGAAGTGCAATTCGATGAGCACAAGCTGCTGATTATGTACGGCCAGACGCTGAAACCGTTTGAGCAGATTCTGTCCGATTACGGAGTCGACTGCCGCGAAGAAATGCGGTTCATCACCGAGGCCGAACACGTTCATTCGTCCAGCGAAGAGTACTATCAGCAGTTCCGCGAGCTCCAATATCGGCTCGGGATCGACATCTGATCGGACCAGCGGCCGAACTCAAAAAGCCGACAAGGAGGCGCTTCTCCCACCGATGGGGAAGCGCCTCCTTGTCGTTGTATCCTGCGCTTGCTCGCCTCTTTTCCCCCTTTTGATCGAGCGGGGAATGTCGCTCAGCCGCCACGGGTGCGGATGGCGGCCAGTGAGCTTTTCACAGCCAGCAATGCATCGCGGACCTGCAGAATGTTGTGCCGGAACACGTCCGGGCGAACGACCCCTTCCAACGTCATCAATTCTTGCCCGGCCGAATCACGCAGGATCAGATCACCGGCCTTGTAAAAGACCTGACCGCAGCTCTGATGCACATCGATCTCCGCCACCTCGATCAATGGAATCGTTTTGACCAAACGGTTGGTCAACGCCTTCCGACGCTGGATGGAGCGATCCGTCAGGACGTACTTGTCGCCGAACACCTTCAACACAAAATATACGACAGCGGGGATCGGCGAAGTCGGAAGCGTGAACAGAAGATGAGACAGCTTCACACCGTTGATCTTCGGCCGCGGCAGTAGCTCGTACAAGCATCCCAAGGCGCGGCACACTCGCGTGCTCGCCACAGACGGATATCGAGTCAGAACAATCGCCTCGTGCGATGACAAAGCTTCAGCCTCTTCCGTTTCGCCTTTTTCGGGGAGCAGCTCGGTTGCCATACTTCTTCGCTTCCTCATTCGATGCCGTTTCCGGAACCGGATCCTATCGAGCAACATATCAGAGTCAGCTCAGACCCGAATTGCGCTCGACGTTCAAGGCGGGAAAATACCAGATCGCTCCCATGAATTCCACCATCGGCTCTTGCTCGACGAAAGCGAGGGTGGCTGCCCGTTGGGAAAGGGCCGCAACAGTGGGCGACGCAGGGTGAGCCGGTCAGCGGGCCGGCTGAGACTCGGAAGCTTCGGCCAGTTCCGGTGCGGCGACCAGGGCATCGAAGAAGAATTCGACCAGCCGCGCATCGTAGGCCT
>JAADHY010000331.1 GCA_013151585.1 Planctomycetota bacterium | reverse complement strand
CTGGAACGCTCAATGATCGCTTCGGGCGCCGCAACGTGCTGATCCTGTCGGCGATCTTGTTCTTCATCTCCGCTGTCGGAACGGCTCTGCCGCGCACGTTCACTGAATTCGTCGTGTTCCGGCTGCTGGGCGGGATTGGCGTAGGAGCGGCGTCGATGACCAGCCCACTCTATATCGCAGAAATCAGCCCAGCCCGAATCCGTGGCCGGATGGTGTCGATCAATCAGCTTGCGATCGTCACGGGCATGGTGGTGGTCTACTTTGTCAATTACGGGATTGCCGGGTTAGGCGACGAGACTTGGAACATGACTCGTGGCTGGCGGTGGATGTTTGCCTCCGAGGCCCTGCCGGCCACGCTTCTGCTTCTGCTTCTGCTGGCGGTGCCAGAAAGTCCTCGGTGGTTGGTCAAACAAGGACGAACACAGCGAGCCGAGTCGGTTTTGGCCCGGATCGGGGGGACTCAGCACGCCCGGCGCGAATTGGCCGAGATTCAAGACGCGATCGAGCATGAGGCTGAATCGATCTGGCAATTGTTGCAGCCGGGGCTTCGCCGAGCGCTTCTGATCGGCGTTGTGCTGGCTGTGCTGCAGCAAGTCACGGGCATCAACGTGTTCCTGTATTACGGGCCGGAGATTTTCAAAGACTTGGCCGGTTCGCGCATGGACGCCGCCCTGCTGCAAACCGCGGTGGTCGGCTCGGTGAATTTGCTTTTCACCATCTTGGCGATTTGGACCGTCGATCGCCTCGGGCGCAAACCGCTCATGATCATCGGCTCGACGGGCATGGGTCTGTCGCTGGTCGGGCTGGGCCTGGCCGCTTACTGGGGCCGAGCAGAAGCGTGGACACTGGTCTTTATCCTCGGTTACATCGCCTGCTTCGCTCTGGCCGTGGGACCGGTGACGTGGGTGATTCTTTCCGAAATCTATCCGACGCGGCTGCGAGGCCGGGCGATGGCGGTGGCGACCGTCTGCTTGTGGGTTGCGAACTTCGTCGTTTCTCAAACGTTTCCGATGTTGGACGGGAACCCGTGGTTGGTCAAACACTTCCACCATGCGTTCCCGTTCTGGCTCTATGCCGCATTTTGCGTGGTCTCGGTCGTGTTTGTTTGGCGGTTCGTTCCAGAGACGAAAGGCAAGACACTCGAAGCCATCGAACGGTTGTGGCTGGAATGAGCTGCACACTGAGAAAAAGCGTTGACGTTCAATATAGGAACGCAGCCTCATGCCTTTGGTTTATTTGGAAACGACCGTGGTAAGCTACTTGGCGGCCATGCCCAGCCGCGATCTGATCGTCGCAGCTCACCAACAGCTTACGCATGACTGGTGGCGGACAGCACGCTCGCGGTTCGACCTTTACATTTCGGAAGCAGTGTTGCACGAGATCAGTCTGGGGGATCCAGAGGCCGTGGCCCGGCGTCTCCAAATCGTTGAGGGAATTCCAATTCTGAAATCTACCGAGGATGTCACGGCCCTCGTCGTTGCGTACGATCTTCGCCTGGGCCTGACGGGCCGCGCGCGAGCGGATTTGGTTCACATCGCGTTTGCGGTAGCTTACGAATTGGACTACTTGGTAACGTGGAATTGTCGGCACCTCGCCCATGGCGGGACCATTCGACGATTAGCTCGGGCAAACGCCGAACTGCGGCGCTTCACACCCATTATTGTGACGCCGGAAGAGCTTATGGAGCCTGAGGAGGAAGAACGTCATGATTAACGACCCGATCGTGGAAGACGTGTACCGGGCGAGGCAAAAGATACTGGACGAATGCCACAATGACTTGGCCGAATGGATCGAGCGGCTCAGGGATGCTGAAAGACAGCACCCGCAGCGCCTTGTCACAAGGGACGACGTGCAGCGCAGACGTCGGCTGAAACAGGAACACATCGACCGCAAATAGGCGGGGCCTTCAAAACGACTTGCATCTGGCGGTCGGTACCTGATGACGGTAAGTCTGGACCGAGTCCCGAATCTGCGCGGATACGGTAATTCCCCTCTGCGGCCACGAAATGTCCGTCGAAGGAACTTTCCGATGAAACAGTCAGGTCAACGATTTCGGCGAATCGTTCCGGGGATAACGTCATTTACCGTAGTGCTGGGAAGTTATGTGGTTGCCCTGGCGCAGCAAGCCGTCATTGTTCGGCCCGCTGACGCTCCGCGATTGCAGCGTTTGGCCGCTCGCGAGATCGCTCGGTACGTTTACCTTCACACCGGCGAGCTCTTGCCGATCGCGGAAGCAGCTCCGGGTGGCGCAGACGTGATCGCTGTGCGGGTCGACGCCAATACGCTCAAGCCGCAGCACTACCGCTTGAAAACCGCGACGGAAGGCGACTGCAAGACGCTTGAAGTGGCCGGCGGCGATCCCCTGGGCACGCTCTACGGGGCCTACCGGTTGGCCGAGCATCTCGGCGCGCGGTTCTACCTGCATGGCGACGTGGTTCCAGATGAGCGGATCGAATGGCGGCTGCCCGAACTGGATGAAACGGCCGGGCCGCTCTTCAATCTGCGAGGCATCCAGCCGTTCCACGACTTCCCGGAAGGCCCCGACTGGTGGAACGCCGATGACTACAAGGCCATCCTGTCGCAGTTGGCCAAGCTGCGCATGAACTTCCTCGGGTTACACTGCTACCCGGAGGGTGGCGTCGGCCCGGAACCGCTCGTCTGGATCGGCCTGCCTCAGGACGTCAACCCGGACGGCACCGTGCGGTTCAGCTATCCGGCCCGTCATTTCACGACGGCCAACGTGACCGGGGCGTGGGGCTACCGGCCGATGAAAACCAGCGACTATGCTTTCGGCGCCGCGCTACTCTTCGACCGCGACGACTTCGGCCCCGACTATATGCGCGGCATGAACCCATTCAACGAGCAAACGCTGGAGCAGTCGAATGAGCTATTCAACCGCGTCGGCCGGATGCTGAACGATGCCTTTTCCTACGCACGGCTGTTACAAATCAGAACTTGCCTCGGCATCGAGACGCCGCTGACCATCCCCGCAGCCGTCAAGCAGCATTTGAAGGAACAGGGGAAGAACCCGAACGACCCCGCCGTGGTCCGAGAGCTTTACGAAGGCATCTTCCGCCGCATCCTGGCGGCCCATCCGCTCGACTACTTCTGGTTCTGGACGCCGGAAGGGTGGACCTGGTCCGGGACGAAGCCGGAACAAGTGGAACGGACGGTTCAGGATTTGAAGCTGGCGCTGGCGGCCGCCGACCGAGTCGACGCACCGTTTCCGATTGGCACGTGCGGCTGGGTGCTCGGTCCCGACTTCGACCGGGCCTTGTTCGACCGGTTCCTGCCGAAACGGTCGCCGATGAGCTGCATCAATCGCAACGTCGGGTTCAGCCCGGTCGAGATTGGATTCGCCCGGATCAAAGGCCGGCCGAAATGGGCGATCCCGTGGATGGAAGACGACCCGGCACTGATCATCCCTCAGTTGTGGGCCGGCCGGATGCGACGCGATGCCGCCGATGCTCACGCTTACGGCTGCACCGGCCTGATGGGCATTCACTGGCGAACGCGGATTCTGGGGCACAACGTGGCTGCGTTGGCCCACGCCGCCTGGGACCAGCGCGTCTGGAACCCGGAGTTCGGCAAGCCACCCCAACTGCCGAAACTGGAAGAACGCGAAGGCCGGCTCGGAGGCAACCCGGCCGCGTTTCCCGGCCACCAAATCGCCGACACCGAAAACGACACGGTCTATCGAACGGTCCGCTGGGCGGTCCGCGGCTACCGGTTCAAGCTGCCGAACGGGGCCTACCGCGTCACGTTGCAGTTCTGCGAGCCGCACTATCGCGAGAAAGGCAAGCGGGTCTTTGGTGCGACGCTGCAGGGCCGGCGCGTGATCGAGCGGCTCGACATCTTCGCCCAGGTCGGGCCGGATCGCGCACTGGACTTTACGTTCGAGAAGGTGAAGGTCACGGACGGCTGGCTGCGGATTGACTTCGTCCCCGTGGTCGAGCACCCGTCGATCGCGGGCATCGTGATCGAGCAGCAGACCGACGCGAATGGCAACCGACCGGCTCGCCCGCTCGTTCGCAAGATCAATTGTGCCGGCCCAGCGTGGAAGGACTATGAGGCGGACCTTGAGGACGTCTCGCCCGAGGCTCTGCTGGCCGGCCGGCCGCGCGACCTGCCTGTCGACGACTTCTACGCCGACTGGGCGCGCAGCCAGTTCGGGCCGGAGGTGGCCGAGCCGCTCGCAAAACTCTTCGCCCAATTGGACGGCCAGCCGTCGGAGCTCAAACCGCGCGACCGGAAGACCAACCTGCCGCGTCCTTCAACCTGGGTCCACGGTCCGGGCGGCATCCGGCCTGATCCGCGTCCGTGGGAACAGGTCGCAGCAGAGTACGGGTTCGTCGACCAGATGGCCGCCCTGCGCGCCAAAGTGCGCGGGGCCGGAAACCGGGAACGGTTCGACTATTGGCTGAATCAGTTCCGATACCTGCGAGCGATCGGCAGGCTCAACTGCCTTTGGGGGCAGTTCGAAGCGGCGGTCAAAAAGCTGGAGCAGGAAAAGGACTCGGCGAAACGCCTTCAGCTTGCTGAGCAGACTGCGTTCCCGATCCGCCGGCAGATCATCCAGCAACTCGGCGAAGTGCACCGCTACCTGCTGGCCAGCGTCACGACTTGGGGCGGCCTCGGCAACGTGACGAACTGGCAACAGCACGTGATCCCAATGTTGCTAGACGCTCCGGCCCAGCGACTGGAAAAGCTGCTTGGCCAGCCGCTGCCGGATGAGCTGAAACGCCTGCCGACCAAGTACGCCGGACCGGCGCGGATCATTGTTCCGACCGTTCGGACGCTCGCGGAGCCTGGCGAGCGGTTGACGGTTCGCGTCATCGTGTTGTCCGATCAGCCGCCGACCGAAGTCACGCTCCACGCCCGGCCGCTCGGTCGCGGCAGGTATCGCCCCATCGCCGCTCGACACATAGCCCGCGGAGTCTACCGAGCCCAGTTGCCAGCCGCCGAACGACTTGGCGTGGAATACTACGTGACCGCCAGCCGATGGCACCAAGCTGACATGGCCCGCCACTGCCCCCCGTGTCAGCCAGACAGCCGTCGTGCTACCATGACCGGATGGCAACGTTCCCCATGATTACAGAAGCGGTGAATCCGCAAACGGGGAGGCATGGAGAAACGCCGGGGTATGTTTTCGACGAGCCGAAGTGGTTGGGAACGGGAGTGCGAATGGCGCAGAGGTCGATGGAAGAAGAGGGGCTCGTCGGTGAAGTCGCTTGCTGTGAGGGATCACAGTACGATAAAATTGTAAACCTAGCCGTTGCAGGACTGGCTTTCGACTGCAAGCGGCCAGGCAAAGCCGCTTTCCCTGTGAAGAATGCCTCGTGAGTGAGCCGGTTTGCGAATTGAAAAGTGGGTCAGGGAGGTCAATGCGTTCGAGCGTATTGCCTTGGCAACCCGAAAGCTGGTAGCGAGGCTGTCGCTGATCACATCGGCGGCTCTCTTCACTGAGCCTGGAGCGTGGCTATGTTGCACATGAACCGTTCTGCGACCGCCGTTCTGATGGGGTTGCTGTTTGCCGCTTGCCCGTCCGGTTGTCACCGCGCGGCCGACGTTGAAACGCCGACAGAAACGGCATCGTGGCGGCAAACGGTCGAAGTCCTGACGCACGGTGCATACCGTCCCTCGCAGGACGAGACGACAGAGCTTCGCAAACTTGTCGCCGAGCTCCGTGAAAAGAAAGACACAGAAATCGATGAAGCCGAACTTCAAGCTGTATTGCACGATGCAGCAAGAAAGTGTCACAAGGCCATTGTCTGGTATATCCTGTGCCGAATGGCTCATGCCAACTCGGCCTCACAAAAGGAACTGCGCAGAGTTGTGCTCGAGGAGACTGCGAAGGCCAAGTGCCCGGACGTGCCTGACCTGACCGAGTACCCGGCGTGCTTCATTTTGCCCAGAAACTTTCAGTCATTGGTCTTTTACCCAGACAGTTACGGCGGACGGTACGTGGCCTACATCGCCACAGAGCCGTTTCCGGCCGAACGTCTCATCGGCCTCATTCGATCGGAGTTGAAAAGCAAAGGTTGGAAGCGCCTCGACGCGGAACCGGCCGGCGCTGAATCCGAAAGCCCACTCGCGCAGAACTGGCGCAAATTCGTTGATCATACTTCGGGCACAGGCAAGGACGCCGTTTGGGTCTGGCGTGCCCAATGGACGGACCAACAAGGAAACCGCGTCGAGTACATGTGCGCCTATCGCGAGCGCTACACCTCTGACCGAGACGCACTGCTTGCTCTGGAAAAGGATCCAACGAATGACAGTGTGAGCGTTGTCGCTTCGTGGACGCCCGCCCCGTAACCTCACTACAGAGGTACACGCCGAACGGATCGGTCTTCGCGGAGCCCCGACAAGTTCTATCTCGCGTTCGCGGGGTTTGTCGCCTTTTCCAAAGAAGCGGCAAGCCAACTAGCGGACAGTTTGTTTTCCAAAGGCTGCGCAGCAGGACAAACCTGCCTGCTGCTCAGGGGATTGTTTTGGTTCGCCCGTCTGCTCGTTCGCCCAGGCGGCCGCGCCGTGTCTTTCAGCCCCTCAGATGGAAAACCACCATCTTCTCTTCCGTCATTTCGCGGATCGCGTACTTGGGACCTTCTTTGCCGATGCCGCTGTCTTTCAGTCCGCCATAAGGCATTAAGTCGGCCCGCCACTGGCTCGACCAGTTGATGTGCAGATTCCCGCTGTCGACCTGCAAGGCGAACTTCATGGCCCGGTCGACGTCGCGTGTGAAGATGCCGGCCGACAGACCGTACCGCGTGTCATTGGCCAGCCGGACCGCCTCGTCGATCTCATCGAAATACGTGATGGCCACCGCCGGACCGAACAGCTCCTCGCAACTGACGCGCAGCCGCGGATCGACTTCGTCCAGAATCGTCGGCTGGTAAAGCGCCCCTTGCCGCTCGCCGCCTGTGACCAGTTTCGCTCCGGCGTCCACCGCTTCGCGAACCCATTGTTCGACGCGAACGGCTTCCGATTCGCGCACGAGCGGTCCAACCCGGGTGTTTTCATCGAACGGGTCGCCCGGCGTGAGCGACTCGACGCGCGGCTTCAGTTCGTCCAACAGGTCGGCTCGGACCTGGCGCGCGGCCAAAACCCGCTGCGTGGAAATGCAAACCTGGCCGGCGTTCGCGTAACCTCCGATGGCGATGGCCGAGGCGGCTCGTTCCAAATCAGCGTCGTCCATGATGATCACCGGGCTGTTGCTGCCCAGCTCCATCGTGACGCGCTTGACTCCGGCCATGCGGCAAATCTGCTCGCCCACTTCGTAGCTGCCTGTGAAGGTGATCTTCCGAACGCGTCGGTCCGTGCAGATTGCCTCGCCCAACGCGCCGCCCGGCCCCGTCAAACACGCCAGAGCCTCGGCCGGCACACCAGCTTCCAATAGGATGGCCGTCAGTTTCAACGCCGACAGGGGGGTATCCGTCGCGGGCTTGATCAGCAC
>JAADHY010000611.1 GCA_013151585.1 Planctomycetota bacterium | reverse complement strand
TCGGCAAACGCCGCTTTGCGCTTCAGTTGGCTCAATCGCTCCTGTGCCAGCGCACGGACGACGCCGACGTCGACGCATGCGAAGAATGTCAAAGCTGTAAAATGGTCGCGGCGGGAACTCATCCGGATTTGCTGATCGTGGGGCGGCCGGAAGCTAAGAAGGAGTTGACGCTGGAGGTGTTTGTCGGCGACCGCGAGCATCGGGGGCAGGAGGGCCTCTGCTACGAACTTTATCTGCGGCCTGTCGCCAGCGATCGGCGGATTGCCATCATCGATGACGCCGACCTGATGAACGAGGAGAGTGCTAACGCCTTGCTGAAGACCCTGGAAGAACCTCCGGAGCGGTCCGTACTTTTTTTGCTGTCAGAGAATCCGAACGCGCTGTTGCCGACAATTCGGTCTCGTTGTCAGCTTGTTCGATTTTCGCCTTTGTCGAGGTCGGACTTGGTCGATTTGTTGCTAGAGCAGAGCGTGGTGGAGTCGCGCGAGGAGGCCGAGCAGATTGCGGCGATCAGTAGCGGCAGTTTAGCCATGGCCAGTCGGCTCAAAAACCCGCTCTACCGCGAACTTTTTGACTGCTTGCATCAGCACCTGGCCGCCGAAAACTATCGTCCGCTAGACGCCGCTCGGGAAATCAACGAGCACTTGGAACGTTTAGGGGGCGACGCGAGCCAGAAGCGGCGCAACGCCCAGTGGCTGATCACCGCGTGCGTCGAGTTTTATCGAAATGCTTTGCGCAGCTTCTTGTTGCAACGAGAAGGCGGCCGCGACCTGATGGCCGCCTCTTCCGAGGACTTCGACGACGAATCGGACGAGCCGACGCAGGCCGGGGTTCCGGACACGGTGCGCCGCTTCGCGGCTCGGTTCGACCCCGCCTCGGACGATGACCTGGAATGGCTGATGGACTTTTTGGAGCGGGCCATGCAGGCCGAAGACCACTTGGATCACAATGTCTCGGCTGCTTTCTGCATCGAGACGTTGTTCGCGGACCTGGCTCGGATCACGCGCAAGACACATCAGGGCGTCTGAGCGGCCCCCGGTCCCCGACGCCTGATCCAAGGATTCAAAGACTCTCTTTCAAATGGCCCTCCGCAGCCGAGGTCGCGCCGGCAGCACTCAAGGCCGGACCGATGCGAAGGATTTTGATACCACAACTTATCTCCCTCTCCCGCAGGCAAAAGAGGAGCGCTCGCGGAAAGCGAGCCGGGTGCAGGCCCCCTCACGCTGACGATCTTCCTCACGCTTGAGCGCCGGGAGAAAGGGAACTTCAAAAATGTTTTCCCTTTCTCTCGGATTCTCTTGGTCTTCTTGATTCGCCATTTGAACTTCGAGATAGGCTCTTAGTTGACCGTCCGCATGATTGCCGGTCCGATGGTGCGCAGCACCCAGTCAGCGAATAGAAGGGCCAGAAGTCCATAACCGAACAGATCGGGAAGGCATCGCCCGAGCAGCTCGCGGTCGGTCCAGCGCAAAGCCGCCAAGCGGTAGGGAAACTGCAGCAGAACAGCCAGCGCGAAGAGCCAGCCGAGCCGGTGCTCAGCCAGGGAAGCGCGCCAATTCCCCTCAGCCAGGTAGATAAAGCTTCGCGTCAAGCCGCAGCCGGGGCATTGTGCACCGAAGAATCGCCGCATGCCGCAGACTTCGGGGAGAGGATGTCCTGGAAAGAAGCGGAACTCGACGCGTTCATCGCTGCGCACGCGCAGCAGACATGAGAGCAGAACCACGGTCACCGCGACCGCTAACATCCTGCAATGATGTCGTCGCTTTCGTTCACGCTGCGTGAGCAGCGGTTCTGACTCAGATAGCGTCGCGGTGCTCATTAGTGAGGCTCGGCGTGGAGAACCATGACCTTGTGGCATCGAGGACAGCGAACGCGCTGACCGGGCTCTTTTCTCTTCAAGCGAAGTCGAGCCGCACAACTCGGGCATCGGACTACAGGAATTTCGTCCGGTTCGCGGGCGGCCTTTGGGGATGGTGTTTTCGGAACGCTTGGGTGCGCGGCCGGCGGAGCCTCTTCGCTTTCTTCGACCAGCATACTGACCGGATCGAGAGGTAATTGATCCTGATGATCCTCGACCCAGCGAGCCGCTTCTCCGTTCAGGGGGCTTTTTGTGTTGTAGCTTTGGTAAGCCAGCATCTCGCCGATGCGAGCGACAATCGACCAGAGTGGCTCGCCGGCGCTCCAATGGTCTCCGACACAGACCGCATGAGGCGCGATGTTGGGATGGAAGACGGGCGTCAACATGCGGCACAGAGGCGGCGTTCGGGGATAGTGGCGAGGCAGAATAATCTCGACCATGTGGCTCTTCACGATCTTCAGCCGGTCGTCGACCTGCCGCAAGCTGCGGACTTGGTATTCCACTTGATACCGTTCCGGCGGGTCGCCTTCCGCCTGGATCAGCCGCAATCGCGGATGACGTTTCACGTAATCACGGAGTTTTTCGTAATCGGCTTGAAGCCGACGCAAGCGCACGGAACTCATGGCTCCTCCGGTTCGGCTTCTTCTGACTTCTCGGCAGGTTCCAAAGGAGGCGGGGCGAGCTTGAGCAGCTCGTCCAGGGCGATGGCGAAGCTCAATCCCTCACTGAAGCGTTTATCGTTCGTCCACGTGACGATGCCGATCAGGAAACCGTCCTCAGTATACAGACCGCCGCCGCTGTTGCCCGGATTGATGGCTGCCGAGGTTTGGATGATCCGCACCTCACGGCCGCCGGTGCGCAACACTCGGAGCTGGGAAACCACGCCGCCCGTCTGTGTCCAACCAAGCCCCTGCGGGTTCCCGACGGCAAAAACCGACTGCCCGACTTTCAAAGGAAAGCCGCGTCGCCAAAGCGCCGCCCGAACACGCGGCGATGAGATGGACACCGTCAAAAGCGCCAAGTCGATCCCGTCGGGAGCAATCCAAATCACGCGGCCAACCTGCGGTGGTTGACCCACCAAGCGAACAGAGACATCGGTCCCGACCGCCTTTCCTCCCACTTCTCGGTTGGCTTGACTCTCGAAATCCGGGTCAACCACGTGACGGTTCGTCACCAGCAGACCTTCGCCGTTCTTGATTTGCAGCACGACGCCCGAGCCGATGCCTCCGAAAACCTTCAGCACCCCATGTGTTTCAATCCACGCGTTGGCCATCATTGCACGGCGGACATTGGGAGCCAAGTCCTCCAGCGTCGCTTCGCTGGGCTCGAACGCCTCGATGTCCAAGCGCGTCCCCGGCCGCGACAGCAGCACGGACAGCAAGATCAGCCATCCGACCATGTCCGCGACTCCCAGCAATATCCCCGTCACCGCCAGACCGACGCCGCGCTGCCGCGTGCGGCGAATGGTCCCAACCGCAAAGCCTCCCAGAATGATGGCGACCAATCCGGTCACGAGGCCGAATAAAGGGATCCCCAGCAACGCCACGATCAGAGCTGCCAGGGCCATTCCGTTCAACTTGCGAGACTGACGGCAATCGGTGGACGACGCTGAAAACGTGGACGGGGGCGGCGGTGCAGAGTGACGCTGAGGGAGCGGCCTGGCGGCATCGAGGTCTTCGGGCGTCACGCGAAGCGTCGGCGCCGAGCGCCCCGCAGCGGGCCTTCGTGCCGGTGCGCATTCGTACGAGCTGCAGCCGTCTGATGCCTGCCAGCACGCGCGGTGATGCACCAGACCACAGTCACGGCAAGTGGCGACCTCCACGCCGGCGTCGATCTCCCGCTGACACACCGGGCAAACGACGCCTGCCTCGCGGTCACCTGCTAACCGAATTTTGCAGTTGAAAGACATGTCGCAAGTTTGAACCACCAACGCGGCCGATGGCCACACCCCGAATCGCCGATCATTGCGAATTAGTCCGCGGCCGGTCTCCTCCGATTGACGGCCGACGCGGGATCACGAGCTGCAAATCGCAAAAGCATCCGCAATTCCGCCCGCCTTTCCGATGCGATCAAGGTCCTCTGCCCGAATCGCACGTCTCCTCAGCGGCCAGCCGGCTTTCCGTCCAGATTACGGAACGGCACGAATGTTGACATCGAGTATACCACCGAAAGGATGATGGCGGAATAACGCATCGTTACGGATGCTGTCAAGTTGACGGACCAGGCCGGCCTTCGAGTCTTTGAGGCGAAAAGGGCAACAGACGCTCGGCCCTTTCTGTCCGGCCCCGAAAGTCCGAATGGCCGGACGGATTGACCTCGATCGTTCCCTCGGGAAACGGAGACGCAACGACACTGCCAGACGAGTCTATCGGCTGAGAGTCCGATTCAACAGTCGGCCCACCCAGGCAGGATACGTCTCGCCGGTCGCCGTGCCGGCTCCGCGCACGTGAGCGCCGAAGGTGAGACTGTCGCCAAAGCACAAGACCACGTCGCCCGGCTGGACACGACCCCGAAGTTGCTCGGCGACCCGACCGGCCAGCAAGCGGTAGCCGTCGGCGGTCAGATGCACTCCGTCACGGGCGCCGCTATTCTTCTCGTTGCGGATCAGACTGTCGCATTGCAGGCTGGCGCCGCCGCGCGTTTCGATCAGCTTCCGCAGATCCGCCAGCGGCAGATGGTTTCGCCGGGCGAGCCGCCGAACCGCGGCGTCGTACTTCGCCAAGTGCTGCTGCAGCGAGCCTCGAAAGGGATGACGCGGATGCCGAGCGGCCACGTAGTCGGCGATGATCGGGTTGAGCGAGACCAGCACGATGCTGCTGGTCGGCGATCGGTCAATCATCGCCTGAAGATTTCGCTCGAATTGGTCGACCGGTACCAGCTTGGCCGAGTTGCAGGCGTCGTTCATCCCGAAGAAAAGGACCAAGTGGTCGGGATGGGCAGCCACGACGTCCCGGTCAAAACGCGCCAGACCGTCCCGAGACGTGTTGCCACCGACGCCACGATTCAGAACACGAATGCAACGGCTCGACCGGTCAGCCGCGGGCGGACGCTTGGGGACAAGGGGAGCGTCGGCCGCTCCGGCCAGTGGCATCATCCTTCCGAGGAAAACCGCCCCGAGCGCCAACCGCAACATGGAAGGGACGAACGTGGAGCGCTGCTTACCTGAAACAGCACGGCGCCGACCGCCGGTGACACGAGACATGTCTCCCCGAACCCGCATCACATCCCTCAAGTCGGTCCGCTACGAGACAGGCAGTTCGTACCCTTTCCGCCGCCGGTACGGGTAGTCCTGCCAGGCGTTGGCCGCTTCGTTATTCGTGAACCGCCACTTTTGCGGGTCCCACTTCAAAGACTGCCCTTTCAACTCTTTGCCATGCAGGTAGACGATGTTCCCCAAATGGCAGACGGCCACCGTGCGGGCCCCGACTTCGATCGGGCAATTCGGTTGCTTGCGGCTGCGCACACAGTTGATCCAGTCTTGCCGGTGGCCGGGGTGGCTGCCGGCGGGGGCTCGATACAAATGGATGTCGTCATCTTTGATCGGCGTTTTGATGATCGTCTCCGGCTTGCTGGAAAGTTTGCCCCGGTTGACGAAGATCTCGCCTTGCGTGCCGATGAACGTGACCCCGCCGGGACCACCATGGATCACTTCCGTGCCGTTGGCGTAGATGAACTTCACGCCTTTCCCCGAAGCCGGATTCTCGGGCGGAACGATCTCGACCGGACCGGATTGGTCCATGCCGAGCCCCCACTGGGCGATGTCGAAGTGATGGGCGCCCCAGTCGGTCATCCCGCCGCCACCGTACTCGCAATAGTTCCGCCAGGCCGGAAAATGCTTGTGCATACCGCGCGGACTGAGAACGGAATTGTACGGCCGCATCGGGGCCGGCCCAAGCCAGCGGTCCCAGTCCAGCCCCGGCTCCATCTCCTCGCCAGGCAGATCGCACGGACGGGGCGGGCCACCCACACCGACAAGCACTCGCTTGACTTCGCCAATGTAGCCGTTGCGGACCAGTTCGCACGCGTACCGGAAGTTCTGGCTCGCCCGCTGCTGGCTGCCCGTTTGGAAGATGATGCTCGAAGGTTTGACGACGTCCATCACCAGCTTGGCTTCCCGCAGCGTGTTGGTCAGCGGCTTTTCGCAGTACATGTCTTTGCCAGCGCGGCACGTGTCGATGATGATCCGAGCGTGCCAGTGGTCGGGTGTCGCGCAAATGATGGCGTCAATGTCATCGCGTGCCAGCATTTCGCGGTAGTCATTGTAGGCGGCGCAGTCCTTGTTCCCGTAAGCTTCGTCGACTTGACGCTTGCCCGTCTCGCGCCGCGTCGTGTCGACGTCCGAGACGGCCACCACCTTGACCTCGGGCATGCGGAAGAAATGACGGAGGTGCGAGTCGTGCATCATCTTGCCGATCCCGATCGCTCCCAGCGTGATCTTCTCGTTCGCTCCGACCTTCTCGCCGCCTCCCAACACATGCCGCGGGATGATCATCGGCGCGGCCAGCGAAGCAACCGTAGTCCCCAAGAACCGGCGACGGGTCCAGCCTCTTCGATGCGTTCTCATGACTCGTTCTCCTGAATCAAAAGACAATACCGGCCGAGACGTTCATCGACTTCGCCCGGCAAGGCACTCGTTTGCTCTGCGTTTCCGAGCACACCCGGTGGCGGTTCCTCTCCGGCCAACTCCAGTGTATCGTCAAAACGGCCCCCTGCAATCGTTCGGACCCTGCGGATACGAACATCTGTCCCGACTTCCCGAAGAGCAATGTCAGGCCTTGGCAGAAAGTTGGGCAACATGGGATGCGACTACACGCGTCAGCGATTTGAGGAGCCGAGCTGCTTACAGCGTTTTGCTCGCGAAGCGAAACGTTGCCTATTGACAGCCGAGCCAGTCGGGCAGCAGGGGCAGGTCGCGGTGGCCATTGGCATCAAAGTCGCCCGATTGGTAGGCCGAAATGGCAACGCGTGATCCGACAGGGCCACCGTCGGAAGCCAAATGCGCGCCGGGGCTGTCATCCCGCAAACGCAAGTCCAGTCGAACCTCGGTCGCTTGGCCCCAATTGGCGATGAGCCAGCCCTTCAGCGGCTTTGCTTCGAGCGGCGGTGCGACGGCAATCGATCCGTCGGACGGATCGATCGAGACGACGCGCCGAGCCTGGCCGTCGAAGTTGACTTCCACCGTGTCGCCCACTCGGAAACCCACCGTCCCGCCGCGCAAGTACCAACGCTGCCGAGTGCATTCGTGAAGCCGCTTGTGATCCAGCACACCAAAAAGCACGGGAGCCTTTCGAAAACTCGGGTCGGCATAGATCGAATGCCGGTCTTGCCCCGTTGCAGCTTGAGCAGCAGCAAAGTCGCGGTGCCAGCCGGCATCGGTGGCCATCACGGTGGCATGGGACAGCCGTCGGGTGTTGAAAAACACATTGCGGTCAGCCCGGTAGCCTTTCACGCCGCGCACGCCGTAGACCGGCTTGCCATGTCCGGTCATGAATACGTTTTCGTGCACACTGTAGTCATGAGCCGTTAGGCTCATGCATCCATAGCCCGAAAAGGCGAGCGTGTTTCGTTCAATGACCGACTCGGCCGCGTTGCCATGTCCAAAAATCAGCATGTAGGCGGCACACCCCACGATCATGTTCCCGCGGAAGGTGAGTTGCCGGGCCTGTTCCAGCATGACCGACTGTCCGGCCGCCAGCAGCAGATTGTCTTCCACCAACAAACTGGAGACGTCACGGTAGCACTGCAAATTATCCGGGTGGCCCCACAGCAAATGGTGATGGATGTAGTTCTTCCGAATCGTTACCTCTTTAGATTTCCACGAAACGACCAGCCCGTCGACGTCGTTGTGGCCGATGTCGTTCTCTTCGACGGTCACTTGACGAGAATACGAGACGGTGACGCCGTACTGGTTGCGCCGAACAATGTTCTGCGCGACGGTGCAGCCACGCGCCTCCCGGAGTGAAATCCCCGCGCGCCCGTTATCCGCCACAATGCACCGATTGATGTGCACGTCTTCGGCGCCGTGCAGCTCGATCCCGTCTCGCAACGAGCCAACCAGTTCCAAGCCAAGGATTCGCAGATGGGCGACGTTTCGCCCTTCCAAGAGCGATCGTTTCTGACGAGGCGCCTCGGCCCATTTCAAATCGCGTTCGCTTTCTGGCCAGAACCAGACACGGTAACGATCCCCGTCGGCCGCGACTGCCCACTGGCCGGGACCATCGATGTCTTCCGGGCGGTTTTGCAACCAGTACAGGTCTCCGGCCGTCGGACGCTGCCATTGCGATTGAATACGAAAGAAAAGGCGCCCGGCTTCGGGATCCAGACGTTCAATGGGAAACGTGCCGAAAATGTTGCCTTTCTGGAACCAGACGAAGACTTCGCCGAGCGGCGGTTCTGCCGAGACCTTTTTCAGATGAAGGGAGTCCTGCAAGAAGTGCGAAGAATCTTGGCCTGCGGCGGCGCTTTTCCACCATCCTTCGCGTGGCCGGCGCGCCATGCGCTGCGGGCGGCCTCGCACGAACAGACGCCGCGGTTTGAAATCGACCACCGTCGACCAGACGTTGCCTTCTTGCTTTTTCCAGCCTGTGAGCGGCGCCATGCCGGAAATGACGGCTCGTTGTCCTTCGGCCGCGCGGATCGTGAGCGGCTTCGCCTGCCGGAAGCCGCACGTTCTGCCGATCAAGACGGTAGACGCCGCCGCGCAGCGTGACGACATCTCCCGGTTTGGCGTCGCGAAGAGCTCGGTCAAGTGATAGGAAAGGAGCATCGGCTGGGTGAGGAGTCGTGGAGTCGGCCGGATTGCTCGTCGGTCCCACCAGCCACTCGCGGCTCCAGGCTTCTGGACACATTTCCCACACAGCGACAACGACGAGAAGCGGCGCGATTCGCGCCGGCATCGTTTCTCTCCAGGCTGCCATGAATCGGATCCTTTTCTGTGTCTTTTTTGTGACCGCCCAGTCGGTGAAAGCTGCCGCGCCGATCGGCAACGGAAGTCACAGGGCCGTGGCAAAAGCTCCAGCTTCAACCGCACGTCTGAAGGATGTGGTTCGTGATTCTGGAACATCTCAAGACAAACTGAAAGGGCAACACGGACTCGACGGGCCAGCAACATCCTCGCCGGTTGCTGTCCCACTTCACTCTTGCGCCAGCGGAACGTTCTGGAATCACGAAGCCCAATCCGGCGGCTGATTCCCGGTAAACCGACGGGAGCAGCATTGTGCACGCCGCATCAGGGACGCTGGCGGCGCCGGACGCAGGGCTGCGCTTTGTCTCGCTCAGAAAACGGGTTACCTCTTCTCGGACGGCAAAGTCAACAGCGTTCCAGCGAACCAAGCCAGCACGAAATCGCAGAGCGATTCCGAGCATCGGCAATTGCCGGAGGGCTCGCAGGCCCATGCCGACTGCATCGGGCGACTGGCTGACGCCGACTCATATGAACACAACGACATTCCTCGCTGCATGACAGTCGCTACTCACTACTCACCACATTCGACGAGTTTCTCATTGGTCATGTATTGCCATGGATTTCAGAGTTTCCGCGGCGGGTCCTTGAGCGAGCGGACAGTCGAAAGTGCCACACGCAAAAACTTCTTGATCCGCCCGATGCCC
>JAADHY010000081.1:5130-7850 GCA_013151585.1 Planctomycetota bacterium | reverse complement strand
CCCGCCGTATGTTCCGAACTCACTGATCCCCGCCGAGCAACTCGACGATCCGCGCATGCTCATTTCCGGCTATTGACTGTTTGCGGTGTGACAGGGCTCCGAGTAAGCGTAGCCGAAAAGCTGATTCGGTTCCATTGCGGGCGGCCAAGCATCGCCGCAAGCGCTGCGCAGGAGACACCGATGGGTTGGCACATGCGGGACGCCTGCGGTATGGTGGCGGTTGTGGGAGTGGGAGGAGACGGCGGGCGTTCTTCCACCAGGCCGACACTCCTCGGAACCTGGGAACTCTCTGCGATCGAATCAGGGTTCGCTTTCAAGCAACAATGGAGGAACATCGTGATGAAGAAGGACAGTTTGCGGGATCAAAGCCCACAGCAAACCACTCGGCGGGATTTCTTGAAAGCCACAGCGGCCGTCGCAGCGGTGGGAACTTCGAAATTGTCTCCCGGAGCTTACGCTGGTGGAAGCGACGTTATTCGGATCGCGCTGATCGGCTGCGGGGGCCGAGGAACGGGCGCCGCGTTCAACGCGCTAAGTGTCAAAGCGAACGTCCGGCTCGTGGCGATGGCCGACGCGTTCGAAGATCGCCTGCAGACCAGTTTGAAGTCGCTCCGGGCACGGAAGCAAATCCGTGATCGGATCGATGTTCCGAAAGACCGCCAGTTCGTGGGATTGGATGCCTATCAAAAAGCCATCCAAAGCGACGTTGACCTGGTTTTACTATGCACGCCCCCGGGGTTCCGCCCCGCCCAGTTCGAAGCCGCCGTTCGAGCGGGGAAGCACGTTTTCATGGAAAAGCCTGTCGCAACGGACGCGCGCGGCGTGCGCCGCGTCCTGGCCGCCAACGAGCAGGCCAAGAAGAAAGGTTTGCTGGTCGCGGTGGGACATCACCTTCGACACGAAAGAAAACATATTGAGGTCGTTCGACGCATTCACGACGGCGCCATCGGGCAGGTCAAGTTCCTGCGAGCGTATTTCAACTCGGCGGGCGTGTGGGTGCGACCGCGTAAGCCGGGCGAGTCGGAAATGCACTACCAAATCCGCAACTGGTACTATTTCACGTGGCTTTCGGGCGATCACATTGTGGAGCAGCACGTCCACGACATCGACGTCTGCAACTGGATCGCCGGCGGCCATCCAGTGGAAGCGCAAGGATCGGGCGGCCGACAGGTGCGCATCGGCAAAGACTACGGCGAGATCTTCGACCATCACTGCGTTGAGTTCACGTATGAGGACGGCACGAAGTTCTTCAGCTACTGCCGCCACATTCCTGGGTGTTGGAACAGCTTCTCGGAGCATGCTCATGGGACGAAGGGCTTTGCCAGCATTCAGGGACACGGGACCGCGCTGTTGCAGATCGACGGGAAAGAGCCGATGACTTGGAAACGCGAGCGGGACGGCCATCAGGTCGAGCATGAGGATCTGTTCGCCGCGCTGTTGGCCGGCAAGCCTTATAACGAGGGTGACTATGGCGCGACGAGCACGATGACCGCGATCCTGGGTCGCATGGCCACCTATTCCGGCAAAGTCGTGACGTGGGACGAGGCGATCCATTCGAAGTTGTCGCTCGGGCCCGAAGAGCTCGCTTGGGACGCCGAAGCGCCGGTGAAACCCGGACCGGACGGTCTTTATCCCTGCGCCATGCCGGGAACAACAAAGGCCTGGTAGAACGGGCCCGTCGACCGACAATAACTCTATACAGACGTATTCCAAGTCTCGGCAGCGAATACTCGACTTCGACGCCACCAGCCGGTCGGAGCAGTCTCCGGCCGGCTTTCTTCTTTGCGCTCTTGAAGGCCCGCGGACGGCGAGTCGGTCGGGCTTCCCGGTTCGGCTTCAGCGATTCGGCGTCCTGTAGCGGATGTTCCGGTTGTAAGGGAGGCGTCGCTTGACCGGACCGGAGCGATCGTGGCGGTCGATTCTGCGGTGAAGCTCCTAACAGGTATGCCGCTCCGCGGGATTATATGAGGAAGAGGTGTTCAGAGTGAGCGGAACCGTCGGCTTTTGCGGGTTTCTGCTGAATCGCTTTGTGCGGAAATGCGAAGAAGTACACATACACCGGAAGGAAGGAATGCGTCCGTTGTCCAGAAAGCGTGCACGGACGCGATCGCTCGGAAGGTACCAGTGCGGGCGCCGGTAAAGCGATGCCGGGAGCTACAGGTTTTGCCGGCGGCTGGAACCGCGAAGCCCGCTGAGGCAGGGAACAAAAGGGGGGCCCGATGCACTTATCATGGTGGCTTGATTCGCTCGGCAAGCGTTTGCGTGTCAGACGGTGGCGTCGGCGGAGTCGGACGATTCGGCCGCAGGTAGAAATCTGCGAGGATCGAACGCTGCTTTCGGTCAGTGCCTCCTTTTTCGGGCCGACCGGGCAACTGACGGTCAACGTCGACGCCGGCGAGGATGTGACGATTCAGGCGGACCCGTCTGGCAATGTCGAGATTCTGGTCGACGGCTCGGTGGCGAACCTGCTGCCGCCGGTTGGCGCGGGCAGCGTCAACTCGATTTTGCTTCAGGGGGCGGACGGAGCGAGCGTCTTCGATGTATCGGGCGTCACGGCCGCGGCCGGTTACCAAGCTGGACTCGGCATCACGCTTAACGGAGGCCACGGAGACGATACGCTGATCGGCAGCCCCGATTTTGCGACGGTCATGGACGGCGGTCACGGGAACGACAGCATCGTCGGCGGCACGTTGGACGACACGATCGACGCGGGCCATGGC
>JAADHY010000081.1:0-5017 GCA_013151585.1 Planctomycetota bacterium | reverse complement strand
GGTCGACGGCGGCCTGGGCAACGACTGGATCGATGGCGGGGACGGCAACGACTCGCTGCTTGGCGACGACGGCGACGATACCATCGGCGGCGGCTCGTCTTGGCGCAGCGGTGACGACACGATCACCGGCGGGGACGGCGACGACCAGCTCTTCGGCGGCACTGGGGACGACTCGGTCTTCGGTAACGCCGGCGACGATTACATCAAAGGCCATGGTGGCGACGACACGCTTTGCGGAAACGAAGGCAATGACTACGTCCGGGGGAACGAGGGCGATGACTTGATCGGCTGCATCGGCGTTGCCGGCCCGGTGGAAATCTCGATCACCGATTCGGCGACGCGCGAAGGAACCTCGCCGGACGTGGTTTTTGTCGTCGATATTTCCGGCAGCACCTTCGGGACTTTTGGCGGTAGTTCCGTCGGCGATGTCAACGGCGACGGATGGGCGGATACCGTTCTCGATGCGGAACTGGCCGGCTTGATCGCGCTGAACAATCAGTGGATCACCAACGGCGAAACCCCGAACGTGGCCATCGTCAGCTTCGACCACAATGCCTATCAGATGGACATGGACCCGTCGACTCCCGGGGTTCAGTTGACAGCGAAACCTACGACTGACAACGACGGCAACGGGATCCCCGACGTCGAGGATGTCCTCCGCACGCTGCAAAGCCAGGGCGGCACCGACTTCGAGGTGGCGCTGCAATCCGCCATCGCGACTTTCACCTCGCTGAACACTCAGCCCGGCCAGGGGCATATGATCTTCTTGTCGGACGGCGTCGGCGGCGGGAACTTTACGGATGAAGTCGCGACGCTGGTCTCCATGGGAATCAATCGTTACGCCTTCGGCGTGGGGACGGGGGCTTGGCTGGGGCAGTTGCAGCAGATCGACCCGAACGCCCAGATCGTTACGACCACCGACCAGCTCATCGCGGCCCTTCAGGGAATCCTGATCAGCCAACCGGTCGACCTGACCTTCACGATCATGCTTTCGGCCCCGACGGACGTCACCGTGTCCGTCGACTACATGACCGTCGATGGAACGGCTGTGGGAGGGCTCGACTACGTTCCGGTCAGCGGCACGGTGACCTTTGCCCCGGGCGAAGTGACGCAGGACGTCATCGTGCAGGTCCTGGGAGACGCGTTGAGCGAACCGGACGAGAACTTCTTCATCACCCTGAGCAACGCGATCAACGCCACGATCGTCGATTCGCAGGCGGAAGGCCTGATCATCGACACCACAGGCGGCGGATCGGCTTACCCGGTTCTGAGCATCGATGACGTCACGATGAATCCGGAAGGCGACACCGGGACGACTAACCTGGTGTTCACGGTCAACCTGTCGGATTCAAGCACTTCGACAATCACCGTCGACTATGCGACCTCAGACGCAACGGCGACCGCCGGGCAGGACTATACCGCCGTCAGCGGCACCCTGACATTCGCACCGAACGTGCTGAGCCAGACGATCAGCGTACCGATCATCGGGGATACGGTCCCTGAACCCGACGAAACGTTCCTTATCACGCTGACTACACCGACCAACGCTCGAATCGCCGACGCCATCGGAGTCGGTCGGATCGTGAACGATGACGGGCCCCTTCCGCCAGTTCGCGACGACGACACGCTGTTCGGTGACAACGGGCAGGACACGATGTTCGGCGGAGTCGCGGACGATTGGATGGACGGTGGGTTAGGTGACGACAGCATGGACGGTGGCGAAGGCGACGACACGATGTTTGGCAATGCCGGCAGCGACACGATGACCGGCAGTCTGGGGAACGATTCGGTCGACGGCCAGGGCGGTACAGACATCGTGCACGGAGATGACGGCGATGATACCGTTTCCGGCGGCTCAAGCGGCAATGACTGGGTCACCGGCGGCCCGGGCGATGACATCGTTGGCGGCGGCTCGGGCAATGACACGCTCGAAGGCGGCGACGGCGATGACTCGCTCTTCGGAGCGGGCGGAACCGATTCGCTCGACGGCGGTGACGGCGATGACTACCTGAAAGGCCAAGGCGGTGACGGCGACATCGTCGAGGGCGGCCGGGGAGCCGACATCTTCGTCTGGAATCCGGGCAACGGGAACGACACGATCAATCCTTCGACAACGACCGATTCCGTTGTGGCCAGCGGGACGGTGGGATCGGACCTGTTCATCGTCGGTCAAGATGCCGATGGTCGGCTTCAAATCTCGGACGGCGTGGGGACGTTGACCATTGGCGCTTATTTCGCCCCAGTCCAGATCGACGCCCGAGCGGGTAGCGATGTTATCACCATTACGAACATCGATCGGGTGAACAACATCAGCTTGATCGTGAACGGCGGCGGTGGGAATGATCTGATCGACGCCAGCGGTGCAGCCGTCGGTTCGATCCGACTAACGCTGGACGGAGGCGGCGACAACGACACGATCAACGGCAGCACCGGCCCGGAAACCATTCAAGGCGGGACCGGCAACGACTCGTTGAGCGGTCAGGAGGGGAACGACAGCCTCTCGGGCGGCGACGGCAATGATTCGATCTACGGCGACACCGGCGACGACACGCTCAGCGGTGACGCCGGAGACGACTTTGCTGACGGCGGCGACGGGAACGACTCGCTGCTTGGAGGTGAGGGCAAGGACACGTTGAGCGGCGGAGCCGGAACCGCCGGCGGCAGCGATACGCTCGACGGAGGCATCGGCACCGACTACCTCTTCGGCGGCGTCGACGAAGACTTGCTGTACGGCGGCGACCACGAGGACTACCTGAGCGGCCAGGGCGGTCATGACACGATCCGAGGCGGCGACGGCAACGACACGCTCTTGGGGGGCGTGGGCGACGACGTCTTGATCGGCCAGGATGGCAACGACTGGCTGGAAGGATCGGACGGGCAGAACATGTACAACGGCTCGGACGGCAATGACACGGTCGTCGGTGGCTTCGACGATGAGACGATTCTTGGCGGCAACGGAGGCGACTACCTCTTCGGCAACGTCGGCAACGACGTGGTTCTGGGCGGAGACGGCGACGATTGGGTCGATGGCCAGAGCGGCTCCGACACGATCGCCGGCAACCAGGGCAGCGACACTTTGATCGGTTCCGCCAGTGAGATCGATGAGATGTTCACGCTGCCGCAGGACGTGCTCGAGGCTCTTGATGCTGCGTGACCGGCCCAGGGGACTGATGGCAGAGATCAGACCATCCCACGAATCGGTCTGATCCGGCTCATCCGAGCAGGAACCAAAAGAGCCAAACCAGAGGAGAAAAAAAGGAGCGAGGGTGATGCGTTTTTCATGGCTGGCAAACGTGCGACAGCGGATGCGAATTCGACGGCAACGAGTGCGGACTCGGCGACGGCGGCTGGTCCGGCCGATTCGGCCGCAGGTCGAGGTCTGCGAAGATCGGACGCTCTTGTCAGTGAATGTTTCTTTCTTCGCTGGGACGGGCGAGCTGCTGATCGTGGCCACTTCGGGGGAAAACGTGGCGGTCGGCGCGGACGCCTCGTACAACGTGCAGATCACAATCAACGGCATGGTGTACGCTGACTTCCCGCCCATTCAAACCAGCTTGATCAATGAGATCCGGATCGAAGCGGGCGATGGCGACAACGTCTTGGACGTGAGCGGCGTGACCAGCGCGGCGGGTTATCCGGCGGGACTGGCGATCGAGGTCAACGGAGGCCATGGGAACGACACGCTAACCGGTTCGGCGGACCTTGCGGCCACGCTGAACGCCGGCCACGGCGACGATAGCATCATCAGCACGGACGCGAGTGACACGGTTTATGCCGGCGACGGAAACGACAGTGTGGTGGGCGGCCCGGGCGATGACTCGATTGTCACGGGCGACGGCAACGACTCGATCACCGGCGACGACGGCAACGACACGGTCGTGGCCGGCGACGGCCAGGACACGGTCGACGTGGGCGACGGGGACGATTCTGTCGACGGCGGCGACGGCAATGATTCCCTTTTCGGCGGTCTGGGAGACGATACGATCGGAGGCGGGTCGTCGTGGCGAAGCGGCGATGATACGATCGACGCCGCCGAAGGGAATGACCAAGTCTTTGCCGGAACGGGCGACGATTGGATCGACGGCGGTGAAGGTGATGACTTAATTCGCGCCCAAGGCGGAAACGACACGTTGATCGGCGGCATCGGATTGGACCAATTGGAAGGCGGCGCCGGCAACGATTTAATCACCGCCGATCCGGTTTTCGTCTCGATCGATGACGTGACGATCGATCCGGAGGGCGACAGCGGGACGACGGACGCCATTCTGACCGTGACACTGTCGGAGCCGGTTAGCTTCGACGTGTCCGTCGATTATGCGACGGCCGATGGGACGGCCACCGTCGGGACCGATTACACACTCACGGCGGGAACCGTTTGGTTCTCGGCTGGCCAAACCACCGCCACGATCAGCGTGCCGGTGATTGGCGAGACCGACATTGAGCCGGACGAGTACTTTTTCGTCAACCTGTCGAACCCTTCGGCCGGTCTGGCCGTTCTGGACGGGCAAGGGCAGATTACGATCATCGACGACGACAATCCCGCTCCTTCAACGATCGGAATGAACTTCACTGGAAGCACGCTTAACGAGGCTGGGTTCATTCCGCCGGACACGATGGGAGCCGTCGGACCGAACCACATCGTGGAGCTTCTGAACGGGCGGTATGCCGTCTATGACAAGGCAACGGGAGCTTTGCTGCAGTCGAGCAGTCTCGACCAGTTTTGGACCGACGCGGGGGTGACTTTCACCAACTTCACCTTCGATCCCCGCGTTGTCTACGATCCAGCGAGTAGCCGTTGGTTTGCCGCTGCCGTGGACAATCCCGGCGCTGCCAACAACATTCTCGTGGCTGTTTCGGCTTCATCAGACCCTACGGCCGGCTGGACAGGCTTCGCTGTCGACAGCGACACCGATAATCAGCAGTGGGCCGATTTCCCGATGTTCGGCCTAGACGCAGACGGCGTCTACGTAACAGCCAATATGTTTCCCATTCAGCAGGGCGCTAATTTCGAAATCAA
>JAADHY010000547.1 GCA_013151585.1 Planctomycetota bacterium | reverse complement strand
GCCGACCGAAGAAGGCGTCTACGACATTCGGTTCTGGTTGACTTCGCGCCAGATCCCGGTGTTGCAGTCCGAGGTGCAGGTTGTCGTGCTGGGGGACCGCGAACCGAGGCCTCTGGTCATCGCCTCCGAGGAAAGACGCCTCACTATCGGTCCGTTTTCTCACACGATCAGCGAAAGCGACGAATCAATCGAAGGCGACGGGACCGGCCAAATGCCTCCCCCGCTTGGCTCGGAAGTGCTGGTCGACCGCTTAGAGCTGGATTACGATCACCCGTCGCGTGAGCTGGGCAGGGGCCATCAGTCTCCCGCCGGCGCGCCAACCATGGAACGCGCCTTCCGTGCTTTTTCTCGACTATTTCCGCGCTTGTCCGCTCGAGTGGCGTCGCGTCGGAAGCGGACCACCGCCCTGCCGGACGAATCGGCCGGTCGCGTGACTTGGCGGGCCTGGTATCTGAATGTGGAGCATCCCGGTCAGCCTCACCGCTTGGTGATCACACTACCGGCGCAATTGGCGGCGGATGCCACTTCGGGATCACCCGACCCGTCACAGGAGGGTGCGGCCCTCGTCCCCGAATCTGCCTCACTCACTCGGATTCAGGCCATCGGCTTCAGCGTGCTGGAACCAAATGCCGCTGGTCAATTAACGCCGGTCGGCGTCGACTCCGGTTTGGTCTGGTCGGGCGGTTCGGTACGCGAATTGATCTTTCGAACGACTCAAACCTCTCGCACGCCGATCCGTCACGAAATCCTCTTTTGGCCCCGCGTGTCCAATCCTGTCCTGCTCGTTCACGACCTTGGGTCGGGAAGACCGCTGAACGTCAAAACGATTGAGCTCTACCAGATCACAACCGATGAACTGCGCACACAGCCCCGCTCGGGACCGGTTTCTCTTGAAGCGCCGCTGATCACTCCGACCCAGTACACCTCGCCGTCGGCACCACAGAAGACTGAGAAGGGCATCGGCAAAACAACCGGGGTTGAGAAAACCGACAGCAGAACCACGGACCGCAGATCAAGCGATGGAGAAGCAATAAGCGACGAAAAAACCACTGGCGGGCAGCGACCATCGACGGCCGAAAAGGCCGCGCCGAGCAACAGCCCGGGCGGCGATGTGGTTCCAGAATCCGTCGGTTCCCTGCCTCGGCTCGTCGGTCCGTACATGGAGAAGCCCCTGCTGCCGGAAAACTTCGGCGGCCGCGAGGCCTTCGACGAGAACGACGAGCGCAGTTTCGATGACTGGCAGACGTTCCACGCCGCCGGAACGCATCTAGTTCAGTACCTTCACGCTCAGGGTTACAACAGTTTGTTGCTCGCGGTTTTGGCAGACGGCGGCGGCTTTTTCGTGGGACGATCCTTGCCTTGCAATCCGCGATACGACACCGGCATCTATTCGTCCCGGGGACAGGATCCGGTCCGGAAGGATGTTTTGGAGATGTTGTTCCGTTTGTTTGATCGGGCCGGTTTGGTTTTGATCCCTCAACTGCGATTCTCGACGCCGCTCCCTGCTTTGGAAAAAGAGTTGGCCCGGGCGGAAGTCGGCGCGTCCGGCCAAGGCGCCGTCGGCATCGAGCTGATCGGTGCGGATGGCCGCAGTTGGCGTGAGTCGCAGGCCGGTTCGCTCGCGCAAGGGGCCTACTACAATCCCCTGGACCCGCGCGTTCAAGAAGCCGTGCTGAGTGTGGTCCGCGAGTTTGTCGAGCGGTACAAGGACCATCCGTCGTTTCAGGGGCTCTGCGTCCAGATCGGTCCCGACTGCTACTTGCAATGGCCGAGCCTGGAGTGGGGCTACGAGGACAGCACGGTTCGTCGCTTCGAGCAGCAAACGGGCATCTCGGTTCCCGGCGCTGCTACGGCCGAGTCGGAAAGCCTGAAGAGCGGAGCCGCACGTGGCGGGGAAGAATACCGGCGGCGTTTTGAGTTCTTGACGAATCAGGCTCGCCAGGAATGGATTCGTTGGCGGTGCCAACAGTTGTCTCGGTTTCACAAGCGAATCGCCGAGGTCGTGATCGGTGCGAAGCCGAGTTCACGATGTTTTCTGACGGCGACGGAAGTTTTCCGACATCGCCACTTCAACCAACAGGGGCGCGCAGCTTTGCGTCAGAACGCGCGGTTGGGAAAAACTCTGGCAGAGATGGGGCTCGACTTCCGCCTGTATGCGGACACCAACCGGCTGGTTGTCTTGCGTCCGTGGGAGCAACGCCCCAGTTTTTCGGTGATGGAACAAGCGATGGACCGGACGATCAACGCCAGTCCGGTCGTCGATCGGCTCTTCGCGGGATCGCACCAAGGGGCGCTGTTTCATCACGTGCCGTGGCAAACACGGATCGAGAGCTTAGACTCGCTGCTGCCCTGGCAACCGGCTTTCGTTTGGCTGGCCGTTCATGCTTCGCCGCCGGGGGCGTTGAATCGGCAACGTTTCGTTCATGCTTTGGCGGCGTACGATGCCACTGCTTTGTTTGACGGCGGCTGGATGGTGCTGCTAGGGCAAGAAGCCGCTTTACGACCGGTGGTGCAAACGATCCGCGCTCTACCCGATCTACCGTTTCAACTGTGCAACCAGCAACAGCAGCCGGCTGTCGTCCGTGTGGCGCGTGACGCAGAAAGCGTCTACCTTTACGTTGTCAACGACTTCCCGGCCCCAATTGACGTGCAATTGGTGCTCTCATGTCCCGAGGAGACGACTCTGCAAGAACTGGGATCGAGCCGGGCTGCGGACATCAGTTCGCCGACCCTGAAGATGCGCCGAATCCGGCTGGCTCTGCAGGCCTACGACCTTTGGGCTTGCCGCGTCGATTCGACTCACGCCCAAGTGCGGAGTGTTCGGACCGGTCTTGATCCGACAACTCGATCCTTGCTTCGGCGACAGCTCGACTCTCTGGGAGAAAAGTTGACCGCTCTCCGCGAGGCCGGATCGGATCGCGAAGTGGCCCTTGACAACCCGGGATTCGAGATTCTTCCCACGTCGGGCGACTCTTCCTCCTCCCCCATCGTTTTGGCCGATTGGCAGTTGCCGCCGTCCGATGCACCTCCCTGGACGTTGGACACGAAATCGCCCCATTCCGGCCGAAGCTCGCTCAAGCTGACGGCACCGGCCGAGTCCACCGCGTTGACGAGCTCACCGATCTCTCTGCAAGACTATCCCTTCCTGACGATGACCGTCTGGCTCCGAAGCGACAAGAAGAACACACCGGTCGAGTTCGCGTTCGAGGGACGGATTCACGGGCAACCAGCGCGGCAGGCCGCCGTCGTTCGCGTGGACTCCCGGTGGCGGAAGTATGCCTTCCGGGTACGGGAAATTCCCCGTGCGATGGAACGCGGTTGGATTCAGATTGTTGTCCCGCGAGGGACGACTCTCTGGATCGACGATATCAGCATCCGGTTGCAACAGTTTTCAACGGACGACGTTCGGCAGCTCACGAAGAATCTGTCGGCCGCTTCGCTGGCTTGGCACGAAAAGCGGTACGCCGACTGTGTCCGCCTCATGGACGGCTACTGGGGACGGTTCCTGTTGGAAAAAATGCCAGATCGGCAAGACAACAGGTGGCCAGCGAGGCCGGACGACACCGTGCGTCCTCGAACCGCGCGGTGGCTCGAATGGTTCGGCCCGTCTCGAAAACGATGACGTGGCGGCTCGGATGACCGATCGAACCACAGCTTTGATCACCCAGCAAAGCATTGACAGGCTGAGGCTCGTGCCGAGCCACCTTACGAATCCCGGGTGCCCGGTGCATTGCGGCTCCGTACCGGCCTCGCTCGGCCGTCCGGCAGCTCGGCGAGTATCTTTCGTGGTTTGCCTGATCTTCCTATCGGGAAAGGTCGCGCAAGCCGTCGAAACTCACTTCAGGTGGGTCAGCGAACGGTGCGTATGAGTATTGAAGTTCAGCGGCCTGAAGAGTAACTTGCAGAATAGGAGTCGAGGTTCGCGTGTGTGCGTCTGACGACATCTCAGAAAGGCTTTGGGAATTCCCATCATGAACGGCCGAGACGGGCGTCTGGAAGAGACCTGTCTGCGGCGAGTCGGGTCGACGTAGCGGAAGAGGATACGCATGGCCAATCAGCAGAGCGTGCAAACGGTCCGCGATCGCATCATCCAATTGGCTCGGGAAATCGAGCAGTTTTCCAAATCGGACGTGCCGCCTGAGACGTTTTTCCACGAGTTCTTGAAAAGGGTCGTGGGGGCGATCGGGGCACGCGCCGGCGCCGTCTGGATGCTCAACGGGCAGCGACAGCTCCAACTGTTCTGCGAGCAGGGGTTGCGGCAGACGGGTTTTTATGACAACCCTCAGGCGCTTTCCGTCAACCAGCGGCTACTCGTCGATGTCATGGGGCACGGCCAAGCGTGCACGTTCAGCCCGGACGACGAAGGCGTGGAGCTACCGACGAACGACTTGCTGGTGCTGGCCGCTCTGGTCCGCGACAAAGAATGCATCGGTGTGGTCGAGATTTTCCAGCGGGCGGACACACCGCCGCAGGCCCGTCCGGGTTTCATGCAGTTCGTGGAGCAGATGTGCGGTTATGCTTGCCGCTACTTGGAACGGCAGCAAGCCGAACCCATTCAGTCGGCGCGGGCCCAGCTTTCGGAACAGTTCGAAGATTTCCTGTTGCAATTGCATCGCAGCTTGAATGCCAAAGAGGTTGCGGCGGTGGCCGCCAATGACGGCCGGCTCTTGATCAACTGCGATCGGCTGAGCGTGGCCGTCCAATATGGGAAGAAAACGGTGATCCGCGCGATCAGCGGTCAAGATTCCGTCAACCAGCGATCGAACCTTGTTCGGCGGATGACGGCGATGGCCTCCAAAGTCATCCAAATGCGCGAACCGTTGATTTATACCGGGAAGCTGGACCACTTGCCGACTCAGATCGAGGAGCCGCTGGCCGACTACATCCAGGAAAGCGGCTCGCGAATGGTCATGGTTTGGCCTCTGTTTGAAACGGAGCCTCTCCTGGAAGAAGACGAAGACGAGACGACCGGGCGGCGGAAGGAGAAAGAGAGGAAGCCGATCGGAGGGCTGATCGTTG
>JAADHY010000582.1 GCA_013151585.1 Planctomycetota bacterium | reverse complement strand
GTGCGATAGGGCGGGTGCCCGCAAAGTAAGTGGTAGAAGAGGGCGCCGAGTGCGTAAACGTCCCAGCGTGCATCCGGCACGGCCGCCAAGTCGGCCTGCTCCGGTGCCATGTAGAACAGCGTGCCAAGCGCCGGGTCTTGCTGGTCGGAGAGCCGTGATTGACCGAAATCGCACAACCGCGGCTCCAGTTCGGCATCCAGCAACACGTTGGCGGGCTTCAGATCGCAGTGCAGGATTCCACACCCGTGCGCGTGAACCAAACCATGCAGAATGGATTTCACCAACCGAACCGCCTGCTGCGGCTCCAGCGGCTCCCGTTGGAGCAGCGACTCCAGCGAGCCGTTCTCCAAATACTCCATCACGAAGTACGGTGGATCGCTGCTCCAGCCGACATCCAGCAGCCGGACGATGTATCGCGAGGTGTAGAGCAGCGCTAGCTTTTCGATTTCGCGGCTGAGCAAGGTCCAGTCCAGCCCGCGGCGGTGCAGGTAGAACTTAATGGCCACCTGCTTGCCGGTTTTTTCTTCGTAGCCGAGCCAGACGGAACCGTACGCTCCGCGCCCCAAACATCGCAAGATGGTATATCCCGGGACAGTCGTCGGCGGCTGATCGTGCCGCTGGCTGCGCTGCCGCGATCGCTCCAGTGACTCCGAATCTTGCACGGTCGTTTCACTCACGGCATCGTGCGCAGCAGCAGGCCCCTCCGGGAGAACGGCGGATTCAAGATGAAAGTCTGTTTCCGACATCGGGACGGACTCGGTCTGGGAAACTCCATCCAGCGACCAGAGCCGCCGGCTCCTGCCAGCCCAACCAATCAACATCGACGCGTGGGAGTTGGGATCGGCCTCGTTTTCAGTTACCGCCGGGATTCCGAGACGAGAGCCCGTTTGGAAAGACGGGGCCGTTCGGCTCGGTCGTTTCATTCTTCCATCATGCGCTGGGAAGACCATCTGTCAAGGGGGCTCGGTGGTGGGACCGTGGGCACGGCAACGTGTCTGTGGACCCACCACGCGGGTGATTGGCAGCAGCTATCCGATTGTCACCGATTCGGCGATGGATTCGGCCACGGTGACGAGGGACCGCTGCACCTTGCCGCAGTCGCACAACGGGTCATGAGCTCCGCCGCTTGACAAATCTCGATCAGGTTGCGAAAACGCTGAGGCTGGCGGACGCTTGAAAAATTCGGTCGGATGCACAGACGTCCGTCGAGGATTCGGATAGAATGCCTCTGAAGATTCAAGTTTCGCACGCATCGATGGAACGTCGATGCACATTCGATTGCGGTTTCGATGCAGCCACTGTCACAGACAGAGAGGTTTTGACGAGGAGTAACTCGCCATGAGTGGACCCATTGTTCGCACAGGTGCTACTCGAAAGTTTTCGGAAAACTGGGACCGCATTTTTGGTGAGGGAGCGGCGTCGGGCACCAAAAAGGCGCCGAAGCGCGCAAAGAAAACAGCCGCCGGTGCAAAAAAGACCACAAAAGCCGCCAAGAAAGCAGCGAAAAAATCCGGCGGCTGCAAGACGAAGAAGACCGCATCCAAGAAGAAGGCTGCCAAACGCTGCGGCAAACGAGCGACGAAGAAGGCCAAGAAAGGCCGTTGAGCGATTGGCAGACTCTCGCCCTGAGCACAACCCCTGCAGGAATTGATGGCGGGGGTTTTTTCGTCACGGGCCGTGATCAGAGATTCGGCCGCTCGGAATGAGTGAGACTCCCGTCGAGCTCCCTTTTCAGTTCCCGATGGGGCATGCGTCGAGATTCAGCCGGAGCTCTGCCTTCCTCGCGGTGCCGACTCCGTGGGAGCGTGGCGCCCCCTGTTGGGGGCCGATCGGTGATCCAAGCATTCTCCAAGTATTCGTCGCGGCGGTCTCAGACGGAATGGTCCAGGGCGAGAGGAATTCCGGAAACGGCGGAGGCGTGCGATGCGAAACCGAGCGATTGTTGGCGTGCTGGTCTTTGCCAGCTTCGCCCTTTACTCGGCTTTTCGCTCGCCCGTACCCGGCGTGAACGAGCCGCATTATCTGGCCAAGGCGAAGCATTTCTGGCAACCGGATTGGTGTCGCGGCGACTTTTTTCTCGAGTCGTCCAACCCGCATCTGGTTTTCTACTGTACCATCGGCAGTTTAACCAACTGGTTCACGCTGGCTCAGACGGCGTGGATTGGCCGCGCGGTCGGACTGGCGCTTTTGGCGGCCGGGTGGTCGAGGTTTCTTCTGAAGGTACTGCCGTCGCCGCGCACAGTCTTGTGGGTGACTTGGCTTTACATGGCAGTGGCCGCCTGCGGCAATTTTTCGGGCGAATGGATCATCGGCGGCATCGAGGCCAAGGTGATCGCGTACGGGCTGGACTTTCTGGCGTTGGCGCTCGCTCTGGAAGGTCGCTGGACGATGGCAGCCCTTTGCGCCGGGGTTGCCGTGAGTTTTCATCCGGTTGTCGGCCTGTGGGTATCGATTTGCGTGGTTCTGGCGAGCGGAGCCGTGTCGATGGTCCGTCGGTTGATGCGACGGCGGCCGGCAGAGCAGCCAGCCGCGGGTACAGCAGGCGACGAGAGGGTTGGGCCCGATCGCGTCTTTTGGCCGGCATCGTTGCGGCAGCTTGTGTGGGTGACGGGCCTTTTCCTCGTCGGCTCGCTGCCCGGTCTTTGGCCCGCTTTAAGGTTGCTGGCGGCTGGCGACCGGGACGTCCAGTTCGAGGGAAACTACATTCAAGTCTTCTACCGGCTCCGACACCATCTAGATCCGAACGTGTTTCACCCGGCGGCTTATGTAGGCTACACGCTCTTGTTTGCGGTCTGGCTGGCGCTGTTCGCCCTGAGCTGGCTGGCACAACGACGTCGGTGGCCGGTCCGCCCGCAAACCCTTTCGGCCCGGTGGCAGCTTTCCGAGGAGCAGAGATGGTTCCACCGGTTCGTGGCCGCGACGTGCGTCGTCGCTTTGTTCGGACTGCTGGTAGGGCTCGGCCCCCCTCCGTCAGCTCGAACCGTGTATCAGTCTCTTCGGATGACGGTTTTGAAGCTTTACCCGTTTCGCCTGTTCGATGCGATTTTGCCGCTGGGCGTCTGCTGTCTTTTGGGCACGCTGGCTGAGCGATGGTCAGGGATATCTTCACACGAAAAGACCTCACCAGGGCGGGGGCACCTCGCGGCAGCCCCCTGGTTTTTTTTTCTGGCCGCATGGGTCTTCTCGTTGGCGATGCCGGCGCCAGACCGCAACCCGAGCCGGCTGGAGCCGGTTCAGCTCGCCGATTGGCTGGACGTCTGCCGTTGGGTCAACGACCATACGACCTCGGACGCGTTGATCCTGACGCCGCCGACCGCGTGGGCATTCAAGTGGTACGCGGAGCGGGCCGAATACGTGAATTTCAAAGATTGCCCGCAGGATGCGCCGGGGATCGTAGAATGGAACCGCAGGCTGCGCTACCTGAAACGGTGGGGACAGAAAAGCTACGACGACGGAGGCTACAGCATCGATGAAGTGCGCGAGCTTCAGCGTGAAACCGGAATCACTCACATCGTCGCCAGCCGACTGGGCCCGTTCTTTTTTCCACCTATTTATCGCAACGGTTCGTTTCGAGTCTACGACTTGACGGAACGGCAGCGGCCCAGCGCACGGGTCAACTCGTCCGGGCGGCAGCCGAAATCGAAGTTTGAGCCGAAGCCTTCACCGACATCGGAGTCGACATCGAGACGGAAGTCGAAGCCGAAGCCTTATGATCGAATCACGCGTCACGCTCCGCCGAAACCGCTGCCGGACGACGCCGTCACCGAAGATTGGCCCTCGTTTTTGGGACCACGCCGCGATGGGGTCAGCCGAGAAACTCGGCTTCTGAAGCAGTGGCCGTCTGAAGGACCGCGGCTGATTTGGGAGCTCGAAAAGGGCGAAAGCTTTGCTTCCCCGGCTATCTGCGGAGACCGGTTGGTCTATCCGCACCGGGTGCGTCGGGAAGTCTTCGTCGAATGCCTGCACGCGGAGACGGGCGAACTGTTTTGGCAATTCCGTTTCCCGACGCGCTATCGGGACCGATACGGCTATAGTGGCGGCCCGCGCGCCAGTCCGGTCATCGATGGCGACCGGGTGTACATTTACGGCGTCGAAGGAAAACTTTTCTGTCTTGACCTGGCGACGGGCGAGCTGCGCTGGAAGCGGGACCTGCTGGGCGAATTCGACGTGCCGCAAGACTTTTTTGGCATGGCCAGTACGCCGCTGGTCGACGGCGACTTGCTCATCGTCAGCGTGGGAGCTCCGGAAGGCCCTTGCGTCGTCGGCTTGGACAAGCGAACGGGGAGCCTCCGGTGGCAGGCGGGCGAACAGTGGCGGCCGAGCTATGCCTCGCCCGTGGCCGCTCGCCTGCACGGCCGTCGTTGCGTTTTCGTCTTCGCCGGAGGAGACAGCCGGCCTCCGACCGGCGGTTTGATCTGCTTGGACCCGTCCAGCGGTCGGATCGATTTCGAGTTTCCTTGGCGAAGCAAAAGCTATGAGTCGGTCAATGCGTCGACCCCGGTCGTTTTCGGCGATCGCGTTTTTGTCTCGGCGTCTTATCGAACAGGGAGCGCCCTGTTGAAAGTCACGCCGCAGTTCGACTCTCAGGTTGTCTGGACCACGCAGGACGTGGGCTTTCACTTCAACACGCCGATCTATCGCGATGGATACCTGTACGGGTTTGATGGGCGCAACGAGCCGGACGCCTCTCTGGTATGCATCGAAGCAAAAACCGGCCGAGTGGTCTGGCGAGAGGTTCCCGAGTGGCGCGAATCGGTTACGGTCGGCGGCGAGCAGCAGGAGCTGCTGCTCAGCACGTTTCGCGGCTGGCTGCTTTGGGCAGACGGCCATTTTCTGTGCCTGGGCGAGCTGGGACATCTGCTCTGGCTGGACTTGAGCCCGCGGGGCTACCGTGAGTTGTCCCGCTGCTGGCTTTTTGCCGCTCGGGAGACTTGGACGCCGCCCGTCGTCAGCCGCGGCCTACTCTACGTCTGCCAGAACCGACGAGATTTTCAAAGCGGCCGCGGTCCGCGTCTTCTGTGCTACGATCTGCGAGGGCGGTAGGTCGGAGTGTTTCCCCTC
>JAADHY010000307.1 GCA_013151585.1 Planctomycetota bacterium | reverse complement strand
ATCACGATGATCGGAATATCCTCGTAGCCCCTCCTGGATCGAATCTCTTGGAGGAGGTTCTGCCCATTCTGGATACGTGAGGGACGGCTGTATTTGACGGGAATCTCCAGATCGAGCAGGACATAGGTGTAATGGTTCTTGTCCAACAACTCGCGGGCACACTGAAGACATGACACACCGTCGCAGGTGTGGCCGAGCGACTCCAGGCGGTCCTTCACGTCTTCAAGAACGTCCGGACTGTCATCAATGGCCAGGGCATGGAAACTCATTCGCCACCTCCCCCCGATTCGATCGGCAACGTGATCGTCACCATCGTCCCCACGTCCTCTTGGCTTTCGATGGCCAGCGATCCGCCGTGATCCTCGATCTTCCGTTTGGCGATCGGCAGACCGAAACCGGTGCCGTGTGTTTTCTTCGACGTACCGCCCGGCACGAAACGCCGGACCTCTGCCAGTTCTTCTTCAGACAAGCCCATGCCGTTGTCACGCACCACGATCTCGATCCGTTCATCGTCGATTCGCCGGGCTTCGAGTCGTACCTCGCCCTCGCCGAAGACTTGCGGGTCTATGGCGAACGACTCGTAGGCGTTCTTCAACACGTTGCTGACGGCTCGGACTATTTGATGGCGGGATACCTCGAAGGTCAGGTTTTCCGGTACGTCGAAGCTTGCCTCCACGCTGTCCGGATCGCGCCCCGTCGCCTTGAAGCCGTCAAGGACCATGTCGTGCGCCTCTTTGACGACATCCGCCAGACGCTCGCGATGACGCTGGGAAGGGGTCGGTTGCGAATAGGCTCGCATGTCCTCCAGCAATCGCTCCAGCGTCGCTGCCTGATACCCCATCTTCGTCAGGTTTTTCTCGAAGGTCTTCGGATCGAGATTGCCGTCCGCCAAATGACTGAGCAGCGACGAGATGGTGGATTTCAGCGGAGCGAGGATATTTCGCATATCATGGACCGTTGCACCAACCAGCACATCGTACAATCGCTCAGCCATCTGGTGGGCTTTCCTGGCCGCTATGCTGCCGTGCATCTTCTCGATGTTCGCGTACTGGTCCTGAACCTGATCCAATCCTCGCAGCTTGCGTTGCACCGACTCCTGACCTCGCCGGCGACGATCCAAGGCCCGCTCGACCGCCTTCTGGACGAATGAGTTCGAGTCCTGAGACAACTTGGCGGCCAAGCGAGGGAAATCATCGTCCGGCACGAGTAGCAGGCAGTCGGCGACATCCTTACGGACCTCCCACTTCGGATCGTCGGCAAGCAGGAGCAGCAGCGACAATATCGTCTCCGTCGCGCCGACTTGGACCAACCGCTCAGTGGCAACCTTCACCAAGGCGCGCCGCTGCGGCCAAGGCATGGACTCGCGGTTCTGCCCGAGTTGGGCAGTTGTCGTGGCCAGGTCAGGTTGTCCTGCTTCGCTTGTCATCTCAGTAGGAGTAGCGTTCCTTTCGTCGTTTGAATGCGTCCTCGCCGCCCTCGAGTAGCGTGACGATGTTGTCTTTGCAGTGATCCACCGATCCTTCGTTGACCTTGCGAGCCGTCGTACCGTCCGAGTCCAGCACGAAGACCTTGTCCGCATCGCCCAGCACCGGGATGTTCGGATTATGCGTCACGAAGATCAGCTGCCGCCGCTGCTTGATCTTGCCGATGCTCCCGACCACCGTTTCGAACACGAAGCGGTTGTCGAGATTATCTTCGGGCTGGTCGATCAGCAGCGGGTTCTCGCTGTCCATTAGCAGGATGGGCAGGATCGTGGTGCACTTCTGCCCGGTGGAAAGCGATCCCGTTTCCTTGTAGGTGCCGCCGTCGTTCAATTCGATCTTCGGCAAGTCGATCAACTCGACGGTCTCCAGTTCGAACAGCACCTGTGACCCGACCAAGGCTGCCAATACCTTGTCGGCCTGGTCGGCATTCAACTCCGCCTTATCGACCAGGGCTTGCGCATCTCTCTGTTTGATCGCCTCGGCCAGTTCCGCCGGCCAAAAGGCGTTGACGACCTTGGCGGCCACCACGTTCTGGCGTACCCGGTTTCCGCGAAGGGCCTCTTCGAGCAAGGCTCGATATTCCTCGGGGTTGCCGAACTGAACGATGGATACCTTAATCGTGGGTGACAACGCCGCGTTGATTCGGTCCACGATTTCCTGGCGAACGCCGAACCGTTCGTCGCGTAATTCAGAAAGCTGCTGGAGTAGCTTGGCCCGTTCTGCCCGCAGAATCTTCAGTTGCTCGATCAGTTGCTCTCGCTCTCGCTGCTTGGCCAACAGGTCGTTACGCAGTTTCTCCAGCCGATGCCGCTCGGCGGCCTTGCCCTGGACTTCCTTGTGCTTCTCGATCAGTTCCTGGAACTTCAGGTCCTGTTGCTTGTGGGCCAAGTCGAGCTTGCTCGATGTCGTCTTTACGGCCTCGCTCTCGGTCTGAATTCGGGCCAGAGCCTTCTGGAGCAGTCGGTCCACGTCATCGGAACATGTCTGAAGCCCCTGACGAATTTCCTCCAGCAGCGTGGCATTGGGGCCTTTGAGCATGTCCTCGGTAAAGATAGTCGCCAGCTGTTGGCCGATTCGTCCTATGTTGGTTTCGATAGCCTGATAAGTCTCGCTGAGCAGGTCGTTCGTGGCACCGATCGCCCGGCGTTCCCGGTCGCGGAGAGCTTTGGCCGCGTGGGCCTGATTGATGGCGTCGGCGTCATCGCCACCTTCGGCTTTGAATGCCTTGAGCTTCTCGTTCAGCCCGGGCAGGGCGTTGAGTTCCTCGGCAATTGCATCCATCTTCTGCTGCAAGGGCGTGATCTTGCTGGCGTTGCCGCCCAGATCAGCCTTGAGCGTGCGGATGCGGTGCTCGATGCCGGCGATCTGCTCCGCCGCGAAGTTGTCGATCAGGTCGAGCTGCGAACTGGCCCGATCGGCGATGGCCTCTACCTCGTTCTGGCTGTAAATGTCCACCTTGAACAGTCCGCCCGAGCGTAGGCTGATATCCGTGGGCGAACGGTTCTCATCGAGCACGACCGGCTCATCACCTGTCGACCGGCTTACGATGTACGACAACCCGTCCTTGGTTTCGACGGTGATCTCCACTCGCCCGCCTGCGAGGTTGCTCTCCACCAATGATTCGACCCGCTTCCGAGCGGCGGCCTCGCTTGGCATGGCGTCCATGGCATACCGCACGAATTCGATGATGGTCGTCTTGCCGGTTCCGCGAGCGCCGATGATACGGTTCAGCCCACCGGCCAGATCAAACGTCGCCCCATCGAGAAAACCCCCGACGACCGAAACGGATCGGAGGCAATGATGTCCCGCTTCCTTTGAATGCTCTATTGCCACTCGATAACTCCCTATTACCTGCTGAGATAGCTGCTGGGTACTACATGCCAGAATGTCCGCCACAAAGAATAATCGGCGTTGACTATTCTGTCAACAGTTGTTATGAAGGGGGCATGGAATTTGGAGAAGCGATTCGCGAGCGGCGGCTGTCCCTTGGACTGTCATTGAGAAAGACCGCCAAGGCCTTGGGCTGCGATGCGGCCTACCTGTCCCGCATCGAAGCGGGCAAGATTTCGCCATCTGACGATGTCGTTAGCCGTTTGGCGTCAGTGCTTTCGGTGGACGAATCGGAACTGGCCTTGATGGCAGGCCGCCTGCCCGCCTCGGTCAGAACGGCGGTTGACAAACATCCCCGCGAGGTGGCGACCGCCCTCAAAGAGGGCCTCGAAGCAGCTCTTGACCATGCCCGCCAGTGGGTCAAAGCACCACTGGCCGGCGAGGGGGAGCGTGCCATTGACGATGGTTTCCCCTTCGAGGTAATCAGCGAGATTGCAGAGGCTGAGAGCTGGCGCAAGGAGATATACCGCCCCATTTACCACGTCCACAAGTGGTGGGCGCAGCGACTGGGTTCGGTCTTTCGTGCCGCCATTATCGCCTCGGCTGTCCCGAAAGACTCGCTCGTTCAGGAATTCTTCCTACAGCCAATTTCCCTGGAATGGGTTACAGTCTTTGACCCATTCATGGGTAGCGGAACCACTGTTGGAGAGGCCCACAAGCTCGGCTGTACGGCCATCGGGCGTGACATAAACCCGGTGGCATACCGAACGGTGCGCACGGCTCTGGGACCACTGGATCGTCGCGACCTCGCTCGTCAGTTTGATGTCCTGAGCCAGACAGTGGCTCCTAAGCTGCGCCGGCTATATGAAAGCGTCGACAGCCGGGGCCGTCCGTGCGAGGTGCTCTACTACTTCTGGGTGAAGGTGCTCGATTGCCCGAAGTGCAAGGCGAAGGTAGACCTTTTTCCCCGATACATCTTTACTCGTCACGCCGATCGTACCAAAGACGTCCCCGTCTTCGTTTTATGTCCAGGCTGCGATGATGTATTCCCCATCGGACGGCATGACACCTCTGCCGAGTGCCCGAATTGTCACTTAGACTTCGATCCCCGCCAAGGACCAGCGAAGCGAACAACAGCCGTGTGTCGATCTTGTAGCCACGAGTTCAAGCTTGCGGCAACAGCAAGGGCCGCCGGTCATCCACCGGCTCACCGCATGTACGCCAAACTCGTACTTCGTGAGAACGGGACGAAGGAGTATCTCCGAATCACCGAAGACGACCTGGCCCTCTTTGAACGTGCCAAGCAGCAGCTGGCGAAACTCAATCCACCGATTCCAAGGGCCGAAATCAAGGACGGTCGGAACACGCGGCAGATCATCAACTACGGCTATCACTGCTGGCACCAGCTGTTCAACGAGCGTCAGCTACTCGCCCTGACTACGCTGGCCCAAGGGATTACGAAACTGCCCAAAGGACCGTCTCGCGACGCATTGGCACTGCTGTTCTCCGGGGTGCTTGAGTTCAATAATATGTTTGCCTCGTACAAGGGCGAGGGGACCGGTGCGGTGCGGCACATGTTCTCACACCACATCCTGAAGCCCGAACGGATGCCCATTGAAGCCAACCTTTGGGGCACGCCTCAAAGTTCGGGAGCATTTTCAACGCTCTACCGGACGCGACTGATGCGAGCAATCGACTACCGAGACCAGCCATTCGAGATCGCGTTGGAAGAAGCAGCGGGCCGTCGCAGTAAGGC
>JAADHY010000310.1 GCA_013151585.1 Planctomycetota bacterium | reverse complement strand
ACGACACGGTGGGCCGAATTGTTAGGACGTTGGATGAGCTCGGCCTGAGCCGCAATACGCTTGTCGTCTTCACCTCCGACAACGGAGGGCTCGCTTATCCCGAGGACGGCAGACGGCCGAACAACACAAGCAACCTGCCCCTGCGCGGGCAAAAGGGCAGCGAATACGACGGCGGGTTGCGCGTGCCGTACATCTTCCGTTGGCCGGGGAAGATTCCCGCGGGCACGGTTCATCAGGAATGCATCAGCGGAGTGGATTTGTACCCGACCTTTCTCGCCTTGGCCGGCGCTCCCCGTCCGAAACACGTGCTCGACGGGAGCGACTTGAATGCGCTGTTGAGTGATCCGGACAGGCGGCTTCCAAAACGTGAACTCATTTGGTACTTCCCCAGTTATTCTTCGTTCCACGCGCCATGCATCGTGGTTCGTCGCGGCGACTGGAAACTCATCCATCGGTTCGAAACGGGAGGAAACGAACTTTACAACACAACCAAGGACATCGCAGAGACGAAAAACCTGGCAGGGGAATTCCCCGAACTGGCTCGCGAGCTGGAAGCCTGCGCTCGAGCGTGGATGGACGACGCCGACGCACCTCGCATGAAAGCAAATCCCGAGTACGACCCCAATTGGAAACGTTCCGGCGGGAGGCGCTCTGGCCCGAAGCGGTCTCGCTAGCGCGGGGCTGATTTCGCCGGGCTGGCTGTTCGAGCCCGATCGATACATGTCGGCTCACGCCGAGCCGGTTCGCATCTCCAGGACGGGCCGCTATACTGCACCCGCGACAACGGTCGAGAGAATCGGCGGTCGGTCCTCGCGCCTGCGGGTTCCGGAAAGGGAGGTTCGCTGCAGGCGGAATCGCGCTCCGAGCGACATCCGCGAGGAAGCGCGGCCCGTACGTCGGTTTCCGGAACGTGAGCCTTGTTCGCGTTTTTCGGCGACCGGAGGGCCGTGTCCGTCGCGCCGGTCCGAATCGGTGCCCTTTGGCGGCCACGACAAATCGTGGGCAGCCAGCGCGCCGTCGGCACGGGAGACCAAGGACGGGCCTCCTGGCGAGGATCGCCATTGATCCACCTGCCGGTAGAGCACGCTGACGCGTTTGCGTTGTGACCGGGCATGCTCCCTCGAGGTTGCGGAGCAAGCAACACACTCGCTCGAGGTTGCCGCCAGATTCGCGAACGGTCATTTTTCAGGAAGTCTCGCCACCGCCGGCCATCTCAGTCGACGGGGCGTCAAGAAAGAAAGGGCTTTTTGTCATGCGAAGCGATTTGATCAAGAAGGGGATTGAGCGGGCGCCTCATCGAAGCCTGCTGAAAGGAACGGGGAATTTCACTGACGCGGACATCAACAAACCCTTCATTGCCGTGGTCAACTCTTATGTGGACATCATCCCGGGACACGCACACCTGGACAAGGTCGGGTATTTCATCAAGGAGAAGGTGCGCGCGGCGGGCGGGGTGCCGTTCATTTTCAACACGATCGGCATCGACGACGGCATTGCCATGGGGCACGCCGGCATGAAGTTCTCGCTGCCCAGCCGCGAATTGATCGCCGACTGTGTCGAGTCGATGATCGAAGCCCACCGTTTCGATGCGATGATCTGTATCCCGAACTGCGACAAGATCATTCCAGGCATGATGATGGCGGCGGCTCGGTGCAACATCCCGGCCATTTTTGTGAGCGGTGGTCCGATGGAAGCCGGTCGGACCCGCGACGGCCGGGCGGTCGACCTGATTGACGCCTTCTATGCCGTCAGTCAGCGAACGGCCGGAGCGATCGACGACGAAACGCTGGCGGACATCGAGAATCACGCCTGCCCGACCTGCGGCAGTTGCTCAGGGATGTTCACCGCCAACAGCATGAACTGCTTGGCCGAAGCGCTGGGCATCGCTTTGCCGGGCAACGGCACCATCCTGGCTACCAGCGAGGACCGGGCCGAGCTGTACGCGGCTGCGGCTCAACGCATCGTCGAAATGGCTCTGGAAGACGGCCCCAAACCGCACGACGTCATGACCCGAGCGGCCTTCGAGAACGCGATGATCCTCGACATGGCCCTGGGCGGATCGACCAACACCGTGTTGCACCTTCTGGCGATCGCGCACGAGGCCGACGTCCCGTTCACGATGAAGGACATCGACGAGCTCTCCCGTCAAACGCCGAACATCTGCAAAGTCGCTCCGTCGGCCGGCAAAGACGGGCGTATCTATCACATCGAGGATCTGCAGGCAGCCGGCGGCATCATGACGATCTTGGGCGAGCTGTTGCGCGGCAAGCCGGGACTGGTCCGGGAAGACGCATTGACGGTCAGCGGCAAGACGCTAGGCGAGCTGGTACGGGAGCACGATATCCGCCAGCGAGGCGAAACGATCCGGCTGGACGGCCTGAGCCGGTCGAAGCGAAGCGAGCTGAGCGTGTACACGGAGAACGCCGCGGAGGGCGGGGCGCCGGTGGTCACGGCCGTCCAGAACAAGGCTTTCGATCCGTTGGACTGCATCCGCACTGTCGAGAACGCCTACTCGCAGGAGGGCGGGCTGAGCATCCTGTACGGAAACCTGGCTGAGGACGGTGCGGTCGTGAAAACGGCAGGTGTCGATCCGGAGATGCTGCAGCACTCCGGGCCGGCCGTCATCTTCGAGAGCCAGGAAGAGGCGTGCGAGGGTATTTTGGCCGGCCGGGTCAAGCCGGGCGACGTGGTGGTGATCCGGTACGAGGGACCGAAGGGCGGGCCCGGCATGCAAGAGATGCTTGCGCCGACCAGCTACATCAAAGCCAACCCGGAGCTGGCCAAGACAGTGGCCTTGATCACGGACGGCCGTTTCAGCGGAGGTACGGCCGGCGCCTGCATCGGACACGTCAGTCCCGAGGCGGCCGCGGGCGGAACTATCGGACTCTTGCGCAACGGAGACATCATCCACATCGATATCCCCGGCCGAAAGTTAGAGGTGGAACTGACGGAGGAAGAGCTGGCCGAACGCCGCCGCCAGTGGGCTCCCCCCCAACCTCGCTACAAGACTGGCTATCTGGCCAAGTACGCCGCTCTGGCCACCAGCGCCAACACCGGTGCCGTGCTAGATTGGTTGGGGGTTCCGCGCTGAGCGGGATGTGGAGTGCTGCGAGTCGTCGGGACGGCGGGGCTTGCCAGCGGAGACGGATCGGCTTATATATCCTTTCGGATAGGCAGGACCGCTCGAACGCCGATCGGTCTCAGAACGATTCTTTTGTGACGATCGGGGACCAAACCGCCAGACGGAGGACACTGCAGCGGCGAGGCTGCTCCCGTTGGACGCGAAGAGCGGTGTGGGCGGATCGCGCAGTTGGTGTGTCGCGGAACAACAGGCCAGAGCGTTTCGGCACGGGGACGGATCGCCATGGCGAACCGGAGGAATGGACGCAACAGTCAGAACGGCCGACGTCCTCGGCACCGGCGCCGGCCGTTCTGGGAGAACTGGTCGGACGAAGAGCTGCTGGAGTTGCGGATCTGCGACCTGGACGTGCGCATTGAAGGCACTGCACTGGAAGACCGGATCGAACGGCTGTACGAAGAATTGGAAATGCGCGGTCTTTCTTTCCGGCCGCATTTTTGGGTCTCCGATGACTGGTTTTCTCCAGACGGCGTGCCCGGGATTGCGGTGCCATTCTACCTATTGCACCCTCGGTTGGTGCGGCTGGAACGCAAGCAGATGCTCGAAGTCGAGGGGGGAAATCGGAGCTGGTGCATGAAGATTCTGCGCCACGAAGCGGGACACGCGATCTGCACGGCTTACCGATTGCACTTCCGACGGCGTTGGCGAGAGATCTTCGGCAAGTATACGGAACCGTATCCTGAGTTTTATAGTCCGAAGCCGTACAGCAAGAGCTTCGTGGTGCATTTGGATCCGTGGTACGCTCAGAGTCATCCGGCGGAGGACTTCGCCGAAACGTTTGCGGTTTGGCTGCAGCCGCGGTCCCGCTGGCGGACTCAGTACCAGGGCTGGCCGGCCATGAAGAAACTCCGTTACGTCGATGAGCTGATGGCGGAGATCCGGCAACAGAAACCGGCCGTGGTCTGCAAAGCTCACATCGATCCCGCTCGGAGCATTCGCAAGACCCTTTGGGAATACTATGAAGAAAAGCGGCGGCGATACCGCGTCGGGCCGCAGGACTTCTTCGATCGGGAACTGTTGCGGTTGTTCTCGCAAACTCCCGGCCGAGGACACCGAGTTTCGGCCGCGAGCTTTTTGCGGAGCATGCGTCCCGAGTTGCGACGCGTCGTCGCTCATTGGACCGACCAGTATCAATACACCATCGATCAAGTCTTGACGGAAATGATCGAGCGGTGTCGCGAGTTGAAACTATACGTCAACCGTCCTGTGAAAGATGTCAAACGAGACGTCTTCGTCATGGTGACGGCTCAAACGATGAACTACCTCCACAGCGGAAATCACCGGTTCGCTTTATGAGACCACTATGAGACGGCTGCGCGTTTTGGCCCTCATGGACGAGGCGTTTGTTCCGCCCGAGACCATGGAAGGGTACACCGAGGAAGAGATATTGGAGTGGAAGACGGAATACGACGTCGTCACAACGCTCCGAGAAGATTTGGGGCACACGACGTTGCCGCTCGGCGTTAGCGACGATCTGGGCGTCATCCGAAAAGCGCTCCTGGAATTCAAGCCGCATATCGTCTTCAACCTGCTGGAGGAATTTCACGGGGTTGCCATCTACGACCAAAACGTCGTCAGCTACTTGGAGCTGATGCGGCAACCTTACACCGGCTGCAACCCGCGCGGGTTGATGCTGGCTCACGACAAAGCGCTCGCCAAGCGCCTGCTCGACCATCATCGCATTCCCACCCCCAACTTCGCCGTCTTTCCCCGCGGTCGAAAGGTGCGGCCGCCCAAGCGGCTGAAGTTCCCTTTGGTCGTCAAATCGGTCGACGAGGACGCCTCGCTAGGCCTTTCGCAAGCTTCGATTGTTCACAACGACGAAAAGCTCAAAGACCGAGTCGAGTTCATCCACGAGCAGGTACGAACGGATGCGTTGGTCGAAGAGTTCATCGAACGAAGGTCGGGAGCTGTACGTCGGAGTCATCGGCAACCAGCGGCTGCAAACCTTTCCCGTCTGGGAGATGATCTTCGAGAACTTGCCCGAGCACGTCGCCAACATCGCCACGCGCAAGGTGAAATGGGACGTGGCCTACCAGAAAAAGGTGGGCATCAAGACACGTCGCGCCGAAGATTTGCCGCCCGGTGTCGAAGAACAGATCCATCGAATCTGTAAGCGCGTCTACAGAGCTCTTTACCTGAGCGGATACGCCCGCATGGATTTGCGGCTGGCTCCCGACGGCCGCGTTTACGTGCTGGAGGCCAATCCCAATCCGAACCTTTCGTACGGTGAGGATTTCGCCGAATCAGCGGAAGTCGTTGGTATTTCTTATGAAGCGTTGATTCAACGCATCTTGAATCTGGGATTGAGCTACCGAGCTCCCTGGCGCGAATAGGTGAAAATGCGCTTTTTTCCGTAAATGACCGTCTTCTGCGATTGAAACCGAGGCTTTTTCTGGCCATAAAAGGGGCGTCCTCGCGGGCCTGTCTCCGTGACTTTTTGGTCGGCTGGGCCTGGGGCGAAGCGTTAGCGTTATGCACGCACGGGCAAAAGGTGTCGGCGCTGGAGCGTAAGCCCGGATAATCCATAGAGGCCATCTGGTGGTGCGGCCGATTCCGTCTGTCCCCGACTTGGCGACGGGACGGCTGAGGCATGACGGGCCGCCAGAGTGACGGTGCACCCCAGATGAATGACTTTGCGCCAAATGGAGCCCGCGCCGCGCATTAGCCGAAAGCTTCTGCACGAAGGGGACGCTCGTCATGAAAAAGAAGACGGCCAAAACAGGCACTGGCCGCGCGGCGAAAGCCGCCAAGAAAAAGTCGGCCGCCGCGTCCAAGCAAGCCGCCCCATCCAAGAAGAAAACAGGACGGACCACACGAAGCTCTTCCAAAGCCTCCAAGACCAGTAAGAAAGCCAGTCCAGCCAAACGCTCCTCATCGCCCTCCGCCAAGACCGCATCCCGTAAGACCTCCGTTGCTCGCAGCCGGTCCAGCACGCGACGCGCTTCCGGCCCCACCGCTGATGCTTTGGAGGTCGCTCGGACGGCCATTCAAAACTTCGACGCGGGGAATTTGAACCGCGTCCGAATGAATTTGGCCAAACTGATTCGCATCCTGTCCGGCGAAGAGGAATGATGAAGAGCGAAAGCCATTGATCCCGTCTGCGGCGCCGGCTCGTTCGCTCAGAGTTGACCTAACAGGTCTTGCACCGTTGCCAGCAATTGATCGATGTCGAAGGGCTTCTGCACGAAGGCATCGACGCCAGCAGACTGAGCGCACTGGCGGACACGAGGCTCGGCATTGCCCGTCAGGACGATGATCTTGGGGGGCCGTCGGGATCCGCGCCGCAGACGCTGCAGCACTGACAGACCATTGTGATGGGGCATCACGATGTCCAGGATAACTAAGTCCGGCGCGTCGCGTTCTGCGAAGGCCAGGGCCTGAGCACCGTCTTCGGCCACAAGCACTTCGTAGCCTTCTTCTTGCAGGAGCTCCCGCGTGGATTGCAACACGTCGGTGTCATCGTCGACCAGAAGAATTCGCGGCATTTTGCGACTGGACGTCACTGACCCG
>JAADHY010000666.1 GCA_013151585.1 Planctomycetota bacterium | reverse complement strand
AAGGTCGACAGCCCCTCGAACAACAGACTGCCGATCCGCACCATGGTCGCCCCTTCTTCAACGGCCACTTCGAAGTCATTGCTCATCCCCATCGATAGCTCCGGCAGCGGCGGTGCCCCTTCGACAGACGTTCGCAACCGATCCCGCAGCTCTCTCAACTCGCGAAACACAGGCCGCGTCTGTTCCGGATCGGCGACGTAAGGAGCCATGGTCATCAGGCCGGCAATCTCCATGTTCTGGTACTTGACGATCCGCGGCCACTCCGCTTGCAGCTCCGAAGGAGAAAAACCGTATTTGCTTTCTTCGCCTGAAACGTTGACCTCCAGCAAGACTCGCGGACGCCGATTCAATTCACCTGCCAGCCGTTCGATGCGGTCCAGTAGCCGCACGCTGTCGACCGAATGAATCCACGCGGTGACCGGCAGGATCGGTCGGACCTTATTCCGCTGGAGATGCCCCACCAAATGCCATCGAATGGTTTCGGGCAACGCAGCAGCCCGCTGGAGCAACTGCTGCGGGCGATTTTCGCCGAGGTCGTGCACACCTAGCTCGACCAAACAGAGAATCCAGTCCACTTCGGCATATTTCGTCACGGCGACCAAACGCACTTCAGCCGGGTCCCGCCCGGAGCGTCGACAAGCCGATTCGACCCGGCGCAAAACCCGGCGATGATTCTCCGCGATGCGCGATTTCAGCGGAGTCATATTTGCTCGCCTCCGGCCATTCAGACGCAATCCAGCTTTAAATGAACAACGTCGTGGTTCCCCAACCTGCCAGCCGGTTGTCACAAGCCTACCAGCGCTTGGCACGATACAGCGTCCCGCCACTACGCGCGGATCGAGTCGAGAGGACATCTGTCGCTTGTATTGTAGGCGGCGGTGACGGGCGGCCGCAATTGCACTCCGGCGCCGCATCGCCAAGCTCATCGGGCTGTGGCTCGTTCTCAACGTTTCGCCTTGCGCTTGGCGGCTCGGCTACGATAGCGCCGATCCATCGCTTTGATGTCCAGCGGCTTCTTGGTTCGCCGGTTCCACCACTCATGAGCGCGAGCGGGATCGTAGTTGGGGTTAGGCGTCGGCATTCGAGCACCGACTTCTTTCCGCCACTGTGCCAGCATTCGTTGCAACTGAGCCGCTTTCTCGGGCATCTGCGATGCGAGGTTGTGCTTCTCGCCGATGTCGTCTTTGAGGTTGTAAAGCTCCAACGGCGCTCCATCGAAGAATTCGATCAGCTTCCAGTCACCGACCCGAATCGCGCCGGCTGGCCGCGAATGGTGATAGTGAGGATAATGGAAATAGATGGCCTTTCGGTCTAACTTGGCCGACGGGTTCCGCAAAAGCGGGACCAGACTGAGCCCGTCAATTGGCTGATCGGGCAGTTTCGCTCCGGCCATTTCGCAAAAAGTCGGCATCAGGTCGGCCGTCGTCGTGGGTTCGTGGCAGACCGAGCCCGGCGGAATCACACCCGGCCAGCGGACGATCAGCGGCACGCGAATGCCGCCCTCGTAAAGGGTCCCTTTTTCGTCGCGGAGCGGTTCGTTCGAAGAAACTTCCTCCCCCACGCCGGTGAAGATCTTTCGCAGGCCGCCGTTATCGGACGTGAAAACTATCACCGTGCGATTCGTCAAATTCAACTCATCCAACTTCTTCAAGACCCGGGCGATGCTCTGATCGAGGTTCTCGATCATGGCCGCGTAAACGGGATTGTTGACGCCCGTCGGCGGCTTAGGCTTCTTTTTGAATTTTTCGACCGCTTCGGGCGTCGCTTCCAGCGGGATGTGGACGGCGTAGTGAGAGACCGTCAGGAAAAACGGTCGGTCTTTGTTGTGCTCGATGAACCAGATGGCTTGGTCGGTGAGCAAGTCGATCCGTTTTGGACCGGGCGGCTTCCCCTTTCGCCACTGACGAAACTCTTTCGGGAGAGTGCGCGCCGTCACATCGTAACCGCGACGGTCCGGACCGTTTGTCTTTTCCGGCCCCAGATGCCACTTTCCAAAATACCCGGTCGCGTATCCGACTGATTTCAGCACATCGCCTGGTGTCTTGATAGACGCCGGCAGTGCATGCTCGATGGGCGGAACGATCAGCTTCTCAAACGGACGCCAATGCCCCGGGATGAAGTCGGTGATGCCCGTCCGAGCCGAATACTGCCCGGACTGAATCGTCGATCGTGTGGACGAGCAGACGGGCGTGGCCGCGTAGAAGTCGGTGAAACGCACGCCTTCCGCCGCCAGTCGGTCGATGGTCGGCGATTCATTGAAGCGGTTTCCGTAGCAGCCCAGGTCCGGCCAGCCCATGTCATCGATCAGGAAAAACACGATATTGGGCTTCCCGCGGCTCGGTTTCGCAGCCCGCGACGCCGCCTCTGTCGGAAACCCGCCTCCCCAAAAGACGCTCCCGACCAGAACCGCGAAGAACATGCTCCGACAGCCGACACAGACGCCCGGCTGCGTCGTTCGTCTTCCGTTAGTGGCACCCCGTCCGAATCGATCTGCTCGTTGCATCGTACGACCTCATTACAATCAAAGGTGTTTTTCCTAGGTGTCCGCTCTCTCGCATCTCTTCGATTCTACTATGACCGTATTGCCTCGATTGGGCAACGGTGCGCGGCCGAAACCGTCTGTGGTGCCCGCCTCGCAGTCTCGGTCAGCCGTACACCGACACCGACCACCCTTGACTGCCGCGAATTGCTCAAGAACATCAGCGCACCACGCGCATGTTGACGTACGAAGACATTAGCTGAGGCCCGCCCTTAATGCCCCCGCAAGTCGACAGTTTCGCGTGGCAGAGCCTCCCTTCGCTCCCCTGTCGCCCGTCCGCTCGCCCGCTGCCATCGACGCGAGCCGGTCCAGCTACAACACCTGGTCCAAAGCCTGGAGAAACCGGTCGATCTGTTCGTCGGTACCGACGGTGATGCGAAGGCCGTCCACGGTACGATCCCCCTGCGGGCCGGCCTCGGGGAACGGCATGTACCGGACGAGAATCCGTCGGCGTTTCAGTTCTTCGTAGATCCGCTCGTGGTCGGCTTCCGGCCGGGTCGCCCAGACGAAGTTGGCTCGGCTATCGGGGACGGTGAACCCACGTGCCCGCAAGGCTTCGGTCAAGCGGGAGCGCGTGGCTTGAATCCGTCGCACGTTTTCGTGCATCCATTCCTGGTCGTCCAGGGCGGCGCAGGCAGCGGCGAGAGACAGAGTATCGCAGTTGTAGCTGTCTTTCACTTTCCGCATTCCCGCGATCAGGTCGGGGTGGGCCACGGCAAAGCCGAACCGAATGCCGGCCAGGCTGTACGATTTGCTAAGCGTGCGCGTTACCACGATCTGGTCGCCACCGTCGGCCTGTAGCAACTTGACGTCCGCCGAGGGATCGGCGAAGTCGATATAGGCTTGATCCAGTACGAGCAAGCCGTGAGGCGGCAGCAGGCGGCACAGTTCGTTTTCTGGCCAGAGATTGCCGGACGGCGAGTTCGGGTTGGGTACGAAAACGATTTTCGCCCGTTCGATGACCGGGACTGCTGCCTCGAAGTTCCACGACCAATCTTCGTTCAATCGCAGCCGCTCATGCCGAGCGCCTTGGATGTCGGCCAGCGTCTCGTACAGGATGTAGCTCGGATAGGGAAATGCGATCGTTTCGCCGGGATCGACGAAAGTGCGCATCAAGATGGTTAGACTCTCGTCGCTTCCGTTGGCGGGCAGAATCCAGTCGGGATCAAGCTCCAGCAAGCGGGCCGCTCGGCGGCGAAACTCCGTCCCGAGCGGGTCCGGATAGACGTTCAAACGCCCGCTGGCGGCGGCCAGAATCGCTTCACGCACGCGTGGCGACGGCGGGTAAGGGTTTTCGTTTGTGTTGAGCTTGACCCACCCGTCCTCCTGGGGCTGCTCGCCGGGCACGTAGCCTTCCAAACGCTGGATATTGGGGCGAAAAAGGTTCACAGCTAAAGTTTCCGGTTTGTGCTAATCTTTCGAGGTGCTCTCGTCGGTCTGGTTTGTGGGTTTTCGCTTGGCTCGTCCGGGGCGGCGACCCGCCTTCCCGCCGGCCCGTTCAACGGTGGCCGACGCATCAAATGGCTCGGTGACCGGTTCTCCGTCGTCGTTAAACCCAACCAACATTTCGATTCGCTGTTCGGCCCGCTCCAAAATCTGATAGCAGGACCGCAGCAGAGCGATTCCTTTTTCGAACCGCTGGAGCGATTCTTCCAGCCCGATTTCACCCTCTTCCAATTCTGAAACAATCTGCTGCAGCTCCTCGAGGGATTCTTCGAACGACCGGTCGGGCCCGGTCGGTTCGGCCTGTTTTTCAGAGTTCTTTGATTCAGACATCGGATTCGCTCTCGGTCTGGCACGTCGGGACAATCGGTTCCGGCGGTGCAATTTGCGTTTCGGACGCGATCGCTTCGACGCGGCTGGTGATCCGCCCTCGCGCCAAATGCGTGATGATAGCATCGCCGATCGCCACTTGCGACGTCTCGCGGATCACTTCGCCCAATTCCCCTCCTCTCCCCAACTCGTCGGACGGTTGTCCGTCCGCGGACCGGCAGGTGACCGTGTAGCCGCGTTGGAGAACCCTCAACGGGCTGAGGGCTTGCAGCGCGGTCGCAGCGGCCGTCAAAGTCTGTCGTGCTGAGGCCGCTCGTCGCTGTACGGCCCGGCGCATCGCGTCGCTCAGATCGTCGAGTCGAGTCATCAGGTCGTGGATGCGCTGGAGCGGGTGAGTGAAGACGCGGCGCGAGGCCAGAGCGTCGAGTGTCAGCCGAGCCCGCTGGGCCCGCTGCTGCAGCCCGTGGACCAGGCGGTCGCGCAGCTCACGCAGGTCGGCTTCCACCTCGCTGCGAAGCGGAACGACCAGTTCGCCCGCTTCGCTGGGCGTCAAAGCCCGACGGTCGGCGACCAAGTCGGCGATGCTGACATCGATTTCGTGGCCGACCGCGCTGACGACAGGAATCGGGCATTCGAAGATGGCTCGAGCCACGACTTCTTCGTTGAACGGCCACAGGTCTTCCAGACTGCCGCCGCCTCGTCCGGTGATGATGACGTCCACCCGCGGCAGCCGGGGCACCCGGCGCAGCGCCGCGGCGATCTGTTCGGCCGCT
>JAADHY010000089.1 GCA_013151585.1 Planctomycetota bacterium | reverse complement strand
GGGTACACGCTCTGACGCCTTTACACGTCGGAGCTGGCCGAGGTGTTGGCTATATCGACCTGCCGATTATGCGCGAGAAGGTCACTGGCTGGCCACTCGTTCCGGGTACCGCGGTCAAAGGTGTCCTTCGCGATCATCACAAGCAGGCGTCAACACGGCCTGAGTGGATGGATGTCGCATTCGGCCGCGAAGGAGACGAGCACGCCAATTCCGGCTCACTCGTCTTCACCGACGCCCGGATTATCTGTCTGCCTGTCCGAAGTTTATACGGAACGTTCGCTTGGTGCACATCGCCGGCCGTATTACGCCGCCTTCATCGGGACCTGGATGCTGCCAGATGCGCTGATGGCCTGACACTGTTGCCAACAGACGCAATAGAACCTACGAAGGTTCATGTCACAGAGCAGGGCACGTCGCTGCTGGCCAATGAGGGAAAACTGTTCCTCGAAGATCTGGACTTCGAAGCCGAAGAAGATCCGCAAGCGGAAGTCTGGGCTACACGGATCGCCGAATACGTATTTCGCGACGACAATACGTGGCAGGCGGAGTTCAAGGCCCGCTTCACGATTTTGCCGGACGACGCGTTTAGTTTCCTATCCGAGACGGCCACGGAAGTCAACGCGCGTGTCCGGATTGAAGACGAAAAGAAGACCGTCGCTTCCGGCCACCTGTGGTATGAGGAGGCTTTGCCTACAGAAACTATTCTGGCCGGCCTGGTGTGGTGTGACCGCATCTTTGGAAAATCGGGCTCAGATGCGCCTGCGTCCCTTCTAGACCTGTTGGATGAATTCTGCAAGGAATCGGTTCGGGTGCAAATCGGGGGAAACGCAACCACCGGCAAAGGGCAAGCACGCTTGACGTTCCAATCATAGGAGAACGCACATGCCAAACGTTAAGACCATGACTACCCGAAGCCAGCAATGGGCCGAAGAAGCTTTTCTGCGTGTTGACGCTCGGTCCACGCAGCTTCAAGGTCAGCCTCGCAATGAATACGCAAGCTTCGCGAAGAGCTTCCCGTCGCTGATCCATACCTGCGGACTGGTTCAGGCACTCGCCTTTGCCGAGGCGAAGAAGAGGCGCGATTACCTGAAAGATTTGGCGAGTGTTCTCGCTACCGACCCGGACCGATTGCTCGAACAAAGCCGACGGTTAGATCTTATGGGGTACGTCCGCCTTAGTCGCAATGCCATCGAAGCAGCTGGGTGGCTCAAGCGATATGCCGAAGCCCTTATGGGAGACAAGAGCTAGCAATCATCCAAGGAGATAGCCATGCAGTCCTGCCGTGATGCCCTTCCGAGCATCGGAGAGTGGAGCCGGCACGCAGGCCACGCCGGCCTGATGCTCGACCGTTATCTTCCGGTAGATGTGGATGATAGTCAGCACCCGCGGTATCGGCGCGAGCTGTTCGCTGCAGCGCAAAGCGCGATGCGACGTGCAAGACCGATCTATTCCAAAGCCTTCGATCGCTGGAAACGCGCTTTGCCCCAGCCAGTCTGCGCTAAGTCGTTGTCCGTTAAGGGACGCCTCATCGTGGGACTCGGCGCTGAGAACGTGCTAGAGACTGGTATCACCCTTCACCGCACGTACGGCGTGCCGATCATTCCAGGCTCAGCACTTAAGGGCTTGGCCGCGCACTACTGCGATCGGGCGTGGGATACTGCTGACCAAGAGTTCCGCAAGATAACCACGTACCGGGAGGATGGGGAGGAGAAAACGAGACCCGGACGCTATTTCACGGAACTCTTCGGCACCACCGCAGACGCTGGTCACATCGTTTTTCACGACGCTTGGATCACCCCCGAATCGCTCGAGGGAAATAATTCCGGACTTGTCCTTGACGTGATCACGCCCCATCACGCCGACTATTATTCCGGTAAAACGTTCGACACCGGCCCTCGGGCAGGCCAGCTTATGCCGCCGACCGACTTCGACGACCCGAGGCCAATCGCTTTCCTTTCGGTCACAGGAACTTTTGTGATCGCCGTTTCCTGCGACGTGCCCGACGACGAGGGACAGAAATGGGCCGAACTTGCGTTCGAGCTGTTAGCCGAGGCCCTGCGTGAATGGGGTGTCGGCGGCAAAACCTCCAGCGGATACGGCAGACTCATTGAAAGGCAGGAGACAGACTCTGGGGGGCCCCAAATCCGACCGGGGACGACTACGTCGCAACCGGATGATCAGCCAGGACCTGCCCGCCCCAGGTACCGCCGGGGCGATAAGGTCGCCGTTAAACGCGTTGCTGATTCAGCCAGAGGCAAGCCACGGTTCCAGACCGACGACGGTTTCATCGGCCACTTCGCCGGCGAAGATCCACCTTCAGTTGACCTGGGTGGCGCCGTCGAAGTCTGGATCGCGAACGTGAGCAGTCAAGGCTATACGCTCACAATGCAAGAACCCAAGAAGAGGCAGAAACGGAGGCCCGGTCGATAAGGCGGGCCTTTGCAGCCGACGTGAGGGAGAAATGGGTTGCTGTCTAACCTTGCCGTGTGACGAGGAGCAACCATGGGAGTCTACCATTTCATGGGCCTGGGGCGCTCGGTCGGTGCCGTCACCGGCCCGCTCTCCTACCTGGCGATGCGCTTCGAGCGATGGAACGACCAGGATCGTGAGTTCTTCAGCCTTTCGGGTGAGATCGCGCAACGCGAAGCTGGCGAAAAAGTCGGCGATGTCCAAGCTCTCGTTCTCTTTACGACACCCGAGGTCTACTCCGGGCAAAAGGACGGCAAAATATTTGCGGCATCCGAGTACATAGATAACCAAGAAGGCATGTGCCCTACGGCCGCTCCACCGCGACCAGCAGGCTGCACGCGGGATGAACTCCGGCGTTATCTCCCGCCGATTTGGAAACGACTTGCCAAGGGGCGTCCTCGCGTGGACTTGTTTTGGTGCGAAGTCGATCGAACAGATTTGTTGGGAACTTTTCGGCGAGCAGTACGCGTCGTCCTCGCTGCCAAGAGCGCCGGTAGTCTGGGAAAAGAGATTTGGGTAAACCTGACCGGTGGAAACAACGTCATCAACATTGCCCTCCAACTTGCGGTAGAGCTCACTGGCCAGGCAGCCCGTTTCTACTATGTGCAGGCTGAGAATCCGACGGCCGAAAAATGCTTGCGATTCGCTCGGGAGGACGGCTATTGGGTTGACTTACCTCTGTTGCCAGTGCGGGCACATGAAGCGAGCAGGCGAGTCGTGGAATTGCTGGAGCGAGAAGGACCAGCGGACATTCCAACTCTATTCACCAAGGCACGAGAGCAGTTGTGGCAACACTTACAGGACTTCCCTAACCCCAAAGCGTTCGAAACGTTGCTCGTTCGTCCCTTGGTCCAGCAGGGAATGCTAGATTATGGTTCGGAGGGGATCCAGATTGGCCGAAGGTGGCCTCTCATGAAACCTTACTACGAAACGATCGACCAGATTCGCAGACCCGTTCCTAAACTGAACGATCTCGATGAATCGTGGTTTCATCGCGAGGGACTTGAGCTACGGTAGATCCCGATTGTGGCGACGCGTGTCAGGGTTCGCGCTCCCTACTCGCGTAGCGCACGGAGAAGAAACATGCCCGAACAGGCCAATATCGTGTTCTACCCGATCGGCGTCGACTCGCCGATTGCGCCGTCCGAGCCCTTGCCGCCGCTGCCGGCGATACCGCGAGGTGCGGTGGTGGTTATAGAGGGCCGGGCGCCGATTTGGCGCTACGGGATGGCCTTGCATCGCTTGCACGGTTCGCCCGCAGCGGCTGTGGCCGTCTATGACCCGCGACTCGGAGCTGTTATCGTCGCATCCCATCACCCGGACTATCGAGAAGGACAAATACTGAACGTCGCGCCCGACACGAAGGGGGAGACAGACACAACCGGGACGTCTTTGGGACGGGCGCCGGGCCAGACGTGCCGAAAGCCCACGGGGCCCGACTGACCCGGCTGCGGCTGCCCGACGCCCGCTCCTGAGCCTCAGTAGAATCCGATCTTTGACAACTTGGTAAACGATCACAACGGGCACCTCGACCATGCGGAAGTCGCTTAGGTCGAGCCGTGCGGTGCGGGCGACCGCACGGCTCGGCCCATCGGGGCCTTTTTCTCCAAATCGATGAATCGGTCTTGCGAACGGGTGCGCACGTTCTGTACGCTCGAGGGGTAGGCCTATGGAAGCGTGGCGGCTCGCGGTCTCCCGCGTTGCCCATCGCCTCTCGGCGCTTCAGACGCGAGCAACCTTTCCCGACTCGGACGAGCGACGCCGTGTTCGTGACGGAGCGTCTGATCCTGTCCACGGATGGCTGAACCCTGCTGACCGACCGAAAGGGCTCAGCCGTGCGCAACACCTACTTGGTCTGCTACGACATCTGTGACGACAAACGCCTCCGCCGTGTCTTCAAGACCATGCGGGATTTCGGCGATCACTTGCAGTATTCGGTCTTCGAGTGCCAGCTCTCCCCAGCTGATCTCGCTCGCTGCCGCGACGCCCTATCTCAGATCATCAAGCACGACGAGGATCAAGTGCTTTTCGTCGATCTGGGCCCCAGCGAAGGACGCGGAGACCGGGTCATCACAGCCCTCGGACGTCCGTACGTCCCCATGGATGCCCCCTGCATCGTGGTCTGACACTCACGCCGACCCGGCAGGACGAAAACCCTCCGGTCCCGTGAGGCGAAACAATTCGTCGCGCCGTCGACGCCGAAAAACGGCTCGCGCCGGCAAGAAAGGCTGCTCCACCGTAACCGACCGAAAACGAAAGCGCCCGATCATGGCCCATCCACGGCTCCCCGACAAAGCCCATCCGGAGAAGGACAGCAACCTCAGTGCTCAAGCGGAGATGCTGGCCCGATCTGCGGCCCAAAACAGTGAACCGCGGCCGAGCTCTACGCCGTCCCGGGCGGACGTCCCCATTAGCTCACCGCGACGAGCCCACTCAAAGGCCGCGCCGCCGGACTATCTCCCTGCCCGCATGCTCAACGAATTCGTCTACTGCCCCCGGCTTTTCTACTACGAGTGGGTCGAGGGCGTCTTTGAGCACAACACGGAAACCATCGAAGGAAGCCTTCGCCATCGGAAACTCGACGCCAAACAGGACGAGCTGCCGTCTGCGGAAGAGCTCGAAGCGGCGGGCGCCC
>JAADHY010000680.1:5182-7199 GCA_013151585.1 Planctomycetota bacterium | reverse complement strand
GGTTTGGCCGGTGTGGTAGCCGACTTGGCCGAAGGATCGGGATGGCATTTGACGTGTGATGAAATCGAGATTCCCGTCCGGCCGGAGACTCGGTATGCGGCCGAGATGCTTGGTTTGGAACCGTTGGACGTGGCCAACGAGGGGAAGGTGGTGGTCGTCGTTCGGCCGGATGCGGCGGAAATGGCACTGGAGTTGCTACGAAAGCATCCGTTAGGACGCGAAGCCGCGATCATTGGTCGGTTCGAGGACCGCCGGGACGGGCTGTGCGAGCTGGTCACCGAAGTCGGCGGCCGGCGAATTCTCCAGAAACCGTACGGGGAGCAGCTCCCGCGGATTTGTTAGGAAACCATCGAAATGGGCGGGTCGTACGTCTCGCCCCTTGTGTGAAACTGGAGGGCAAGCGGAGTGGCTTGTCCGGACCGGATGCGCCAACGCGACGGCAAGTCGAAAGACGGTTGCCGTCCCTGAAGCCAGAGACGCCGGAGCGGACTGCTTCGGCCACCGGGGTGCGCGCACCCGCGCGCATCAGCACCGTACAGGACTCTAACGAAGGGGGTTGATCATGGCGAGGATCGTGATTGATCCGGTGACGCGGATTGAAGGCCACTTGAAGATCGAGGCTGTCACGGAGAACGGAGTGGTCAAGGAAGCGCGGTGCTCGGGAACGATGTTCCGGGGCTTGGAGGTGATCCTGCGAGGACGGGACCCGCGCGACGCTCAGCGGATCACGCAGCGCATCTGCGGGGTTTGTCCGACGGCCCATTCCATTGCCTCGACGCTCGCTTTGGACGATGCCTTCGGCATCTCCGGCCAGATTCCCGACAACGGCCGACTGATCCGCAATCTGATTTTCGGTGCGAATTACATTCAGTCGCACATTCTGCATTTCTACCATCTGGCGGCGCTGGACTACGTCGATGTGGCGGCCGCGGCCGGTTACGACGGACCGGACCCTCGCTTGCGACAAGTCGCCCAATTTATTGCACGCGGATCACTCGCCCCCTTCATCCCTCGTTACGAGGGCGATTACCGCCTCTCTCCCGAAGTGAACCGGGCTGCCACATCGCACTATGTCGAGGCGCTGGATCGGCGTCGCGAAGCTCAGGAGATGCTCGCCATCTTCGGCGGCAAGATGCCGCACAACATGGGGGTGTTCCCGGGCGGTGCCGTTGAGAAAGTGACGGTGGACAAGATCGCGGAGTTCCGTTGGCGGCTGGAGCGGCTGCGGGACTTTATCGACAACGTTTACATCCCTGATGTGCTGGCGGTGGCAAAGGTGTATCAGGATTACTTCGAGATCGGCCGGGGCTGCCAGCGGTATTTGGCTTACGGGAACTGGGATCTCGATAGCGATCCGGACCTGCTGAAACGGAAACGGCTGCAGCCTCACGGGACTGTGGACGGGAAAACCCTGAAATACCAGCCGTTGGACCCGTCGCGAATCACCGAGCAGGTGAAGCACTCGTGGTACAAAAGCAGCTCGGACTTGCCTCCGAGCCGAGGCGAAACGGTAGCCGATCCGAAAAAGCCGGGAGCATATTCGTTCCTGAAGGCTCCTCGTTACGGCGGCGAAGTTTATGAAGTCGGGCCGCTGGCACGCGTCCTGGTCGCGTACGTGAAAGGCGATGCGAAGATCAAGGCGTTGGTTGACAGCGTGCTGAGCGAACTGAAGGCCAAAGTTCCGGCTCTCTTCTCCGTGCTGGGACGACACGCGGCCCGCGCCGTCGAGTGCAAGGTGGTGGCGGACGCGATGGCCGACTGGGTCCTGCAGCTTAAGCCGGGTGAGCCGAGCTGTGCGACTTATGAGCTGCCCGAAAGCGGAAGCGGCATGGGGCTGACTGAGGGGCCTCGCGGGGCCTTGGGTCACTGGATTGAGGTTCGCGATGGCGTAATCGCCAACTACCAGGCCGTCGTTCCGACGACTTGGAACTGCTCGCCTCGTGACGACAAGGATCAGCCCGGCCCGTGCGAACAAGCTTTGGAAGGAACCAAGATCAAGGACGAAAAGAATCCGTTT
>JAADHY010000680.1:0-5105 GCA_013151585.1 Planctomycetota bacterium | reverse complement strand
ATCGGCCGGTTTCGCGTCGGGTAACGGGAGACGACCCGAGGCTGAGCGGACACCAACCGAGGACCGAACGTCTGGCAAAACGGAGATGCAGAGCGTGTGACGGTGTGGTTGGGGTGGCACGGTCTCGCAAGGGGCCGTGCCACCCCGGGGGGCTCACCGATCAGAATAAAGCTAGAAATCAACGAAAGCAGGACGAAAGTAGGAGGAGTGAAGAGGCGACCGGATCCCGGGAGTGAGGAAACATTCGCCGTGCGGGACGCCGCGGCACCGGGCCCCTTTGGCCCGGGACGCTAGGGGTGGCCGCTGGCGGGCGGAATCATTCGGTTACGGCTGGGTGGCGGTCCAGAGGGCGGCGAGAGGCAGGCGCTGTCTTGGGCGTCACTCGGCATCCCTGGCGGAAGGGACCGAAGGCGGTCTTCAAGGGGGGAGGAGCCTCGGCAGAGCCGCGAAGCAACTGCAGAAGGGCATCCCGGATGGAGGCTCGGCGAGGCTCCGTCCTCCCGCGAAGCCGTCACCGCGGCGAGCGGGAGAAAACGCGAGGGCCAACGAAAAGGGTTTGGTGAGCGGACGAGGACGTTTATGAAGCAGCGAGCTCCCAAGTTGTTCCTGGGTGTCGGGAACGTCCTGAAGCACGACGAAGGCGTCGGGGTGCGGGCGGCGGAAATACTGGGGGCGCTGTCTCTGCCTGACGACGTGGAGGTGTGCGACGCCGGCACTCTCGGAATCGACACCGCTGCGGTGCTGGAGGGACGGGAGCTGGTGGTGGTGGTGGACGCGTTGGACGCGGGCGCGGAGCCGGGAGCGGTTTTCCGATTGACGCCCGGTCAAATTGCGCCCACGATCCGCGGCGGCTTCAGCGTTCATGATTTTCATTTCCTGGATGCGTTGGACGAAACCCGGCTATTGGGGAGGGAGCCGTCGGAGGTCATTGTTTTCGGAGTTCAAGTGGCGGACGTCTCGACCGGATTGGGCCTCACGGCGCCGGTCGAACGGGCGCTGACTCGGGTGGTGAAATTGGCCGGCCGCGAGCTGGGCGTGCCGGAGAAGATTTTGCAACAAGCGACGACGCTGGAATCGTCGTGGTCCGCGTAGTACGAGGAAAGGGGGTTACCATGGATATGTTCATGAATCGACGCAGCTTCCTGGAAGCGAGCGCAGGGGCAGTCACCTTACTCGGCTGCTCGTTGATCCGGACGCCGGAAGGCCGGGCCGCCCCCGCCAAGTCCCCAGGGAAGTCGGAGAAGGTGGCTGAAGTTCCAGTGCTCTGGATGGCCACCGGTTCCTGCTCGGGATGTTCAGTCTCGCTGCTGAATTCCGCCTCGCCCACGATTCAAGAAGTTCTTCTGGATGAGGTCTTGCCCGGAAAACACGTTTCGCTCGTGTTCCACGCCACGGTCATGGCCGCTCAAGGCCACCAAGCCATGGAACTGCTGCAGGAGACGCGGCAGAAGCACCGAAAGCAGTACGTGCTCGTTGTCGAAGGGGCCACGGCGACCGAAGAGGAAGGTCTCTACTGCTCGGTCGGCGAGCGTTCTGATGGCCGCCCCTTGACGGGCTTCGAGCATGTGCGGGATTTGAGCCGCGATGCGTTGGCCGTCTTGGCGGTGGGAGCTTGCGCGTCCTTCGGAGGAATCCCGACGGCTGGCCCCAACCCGACCGGTGCGGTGAGCGTGCCGGATGCGTTGCAGCGGGAACGGATCGAAACGCCCGTAGTCCGCATTCCGGGCTGCCCCCCTCATCCCGACTGGATCGTCGGAACAATCGCCGCCTTGCTGCTGGGCGGGCTGAAGGGGCTGGACCTGGACGATCAGCTCAGGCCCCGCGTCTTCTTCGATCGGTGCATCCACGACAACTGTCCTTATCGGGGGCAGTTCGAATCGGGCAACTTTGCGGAGCATTTTGGAGAACACGGCTGTCTGCTGAAGCTTGGCTGCAAAGGCCCGATCACTTACGCCGATTGTCCCATCCGCAAGTACAACAACGGCACAAGCTGGTGCGTGGAGGCCGGCCATCCGTGCATCGGCTGCTGCCATCCCGACTTCCCCTTCGACGATTCCCTATTCGCCCCGGTCACTCCAGCGCAGCTCAGCTTCCCCGAGGTCTACCCGCCGGCTCGGGCAGACATCGTGGAGCGGCAACAGGCCGATAAGAGCACCTACGCGACGCTTGGAATGATCGGCGTCGCCGCTTTCCTGGCGGGGGCGGGCGTGACCGCTGCGGCACGCAAACTGAAAGCCGAGGACGGCGAAACGGAAGCTCCGGCGTCCTCGCCGACCGAAGACCAAAAGGAGGAGTGAGCCGATGAAGTCGCTGGATCGAAGAAAGTTTCTGGCGGCCACCGCAGCCGCGGCCGGATCGGCTTTGGCGTCTGGCCAGAAGGCCGAAGCGCGTGAAGTCGACGCCCGACAGTTCGATCGAACCATCGCGGTGATCTACGACGCCACTCGGTGCATCGGTTGCCGAACGTGTGTGGCTGCCTGTCGAAAAAAGAACAACTTACCGCCCGACGAACACGAGTTCGAGGGCGTCAAGTTTGACGTCCCCGAAGAACTCTCGGCGAACAACTGGACCGTGCTGCAAGTTTACCGAGAGGACCCGAAAGAGGCGGCTCTGGAAGGACGGGAACCCAAATGGTCCTTCCTCAAACGGAATTGCATGCATTGCAATGTGCCGGCCTGCGCGTCGGTCTGTCCCGTGGCGGCTCTTTACAAGACCGAAGAAGGCCCCGTTCTGTACGACGAGACCCGGTGCATCGGCTGCCGGTATTGCATGTTGGCTTGTCCCTTCCAGGTTCCTCGATACGAATGGCTGGACTGGAAGCCGCGGGTCCGCAAGTGCGACTGGAACCGCGCGTGTGTCAAAGCGTGTCCGGTGGGGGCGCTGGTCGAAGGGCCGCGCAAGGAGATGATCGAAGAGGCGCACCGCCGGATTGAAGCGGAGCCGGATCGATACGTGCCACACGTCTACGGAGAGCACGAGGCGGGCGGCACCAGCTACCTGATCCTCGCCGGAGTGGAACACGAAAAGCTCGATTTGCCGCCGCTGCCGCCGACCGTCCGATCCAGCATCTCGGATCCGATCATGGAGGCTCTGCCAGGCTGGATCGTCGGCCTGGGATTGGCGCTGGGGGCGGCCTACAAGTTGACGCACGGCGAAGAAAAACCCGACGGCGAGGGCCATCCCGGGGCGAGTTCACGTGAGAATTCGAAAGCGTCGGAGGACGAAGCATGAACGGCAAACGACCCAAAGTTCCAGTGATCCGGCTGGCCTTCTCGGTGCTGGTGGTCGTCGGTTTCGCGCTGGCAATTTACCGCCTGATCTGGGGATTGGGAGCGGCGACGAATCTGACGGATGCGTTCCCTTGGGGACTCTGGATCGGGTTCGATGTTCTTTGCGGAGTCGCATTGGCCGCTGGCGGTTTTGTTCTGGCAGGGACGGTCCATGTCTTCGGTTTGAAAAAGTTTGAACCTTTCGTGCGGCCGGCCATTGTGACGGCCTTCCTCGGTTACGTCTTGGCCATCATCGGTATCATGCTCGACATCGGCCGTCCTTGGGCCATCTGGCATCCGCTCGTCATGTGGCAACCCCGGTCGGTGATGTTTGAAGTGGCCTGGTGCGTCGTTCTCTACACCACCGTACTATTCCTGGAATTCCTGCCGATCGTCTTTGAACGCTTCGGCTGGGAAAAACCGCTGCAACTGATGAAGCGGCTGATGATCATCTTCATCTTCGCGGGCATCATTCTGTCCACAATGCACCAAAGCTCGCTGGGGTCCCTGTTTGTTATGATGGGCCACCGGCTGCATCCGATCTGGTACACGCCGCTACTGCCGCTTTTGTTCTTGATCAGCGCGGTGGCGGTCGGGATCGCGATGGTGATTTTCGAGGCGATGCTGTCCGGATTGATTTTCGGCCATCGCCACCCGGCTCAGTTGTTGGGAGATTTGTCCAAAGGTTTGCCGCCGATCCTGGGTGTGTACATCGGCTTGAAACTGATGGACCTGTCGGCCCGCGGCGTTTGGCCTTTGCTGTTCACCAACACTTTGGAGGCGTGGGCGTTCTGGATCGAGTTTCTGCTGGGCGCGGTCTTGCCCGGAACGCTGCTTCTGCGAGCAGACGTCCGCAACAATCGAATGAAGCTCTTCGGCTGCAGCATCATGGTTGTGATGGGCGTCGTGCTGAACCGGCTCAATGTCGCCCTGATCGGAATGCTGGCCACGTCGCCCACCGGCTACTTGCCCAGTTGGATGGAAATCCTGGTCAGCGCTGGTATCGTAGCAGGCGGATTGCTGGTTCTTTCCGTGATGAACCAGACGTTGCCCATTGTCGAGCACGGGCCGTCGGCTCGTCGCCTGCAGCAAAGAGCGGCGCCTCATGCATGAATTGTCCGTCCTTCAAGCGGTTCTTGACGAATTGCCGCAGCACGTTCCCGCAGGAGGTGAGCTGAAAAAACTGGAATTGCGTGTGGGTGCGTTGGAGCACCTGGACGGCGAAGTCATGCGGTCCGGTTGGGCTGCACTGACCGAGGGGACGAAATTCGCCGGCTCCGAACTGGTCATCCGAGTGGTGCCTGTCCGCGTCCGATGTCGTTCGTGCGAACGGGAGTATCGCCCCGACGACGTCTCCATCCTGATCTGTCCCGATTGCGGAAAGGCCTGCCCGGAAGTCCTGGACGGAGCCGGCCTTGTTTTGCACTCGCTGCATGTTAACATGCCTGACGAGTCCAGAACAACCGGACCACCACCGGACAAACCCTCTCCGGAGAAGGCCTGAATGGAAGTCCCCGTCATCGAAAACGTCCTCAAACTGAACGATGAGGTCGCCCGCTGGAACCGCGAACAACTGGCGAAGACCCGAACGGCGTGCGTCAATCTGATGGGATCGCCCGGAGCCGGCAAGACGGTACTGCTCGAACGCACCTTGGAATCCCTCCGGCCCGAGCTGACACTGGCGGTCCTTGTGGGCGATCTAACCACGACCCGCGACGCCGAACGGCTCGCCCGACACTGCGGGCTGGTTCGCCAGATCAACACGGGCAAAGGCTGTCACTTGAACGCCAATCAAGTCCGACAAGGACTCGATACTTTGCCCCTCGACTCGATCGA
>JAADHY010000473.1 GCA_013151585.1 Planctomycetota bacterium | reverse complement strand
TGTCGCTGTGGATGATCTTGCGCGGCCGGATCCGGTTCAGCTTCTGCGGCAAAGGCACACCAGGCATCAAGACCTTCCCGTCGACGATGGCCCGCAGCTCCAACCGACGGGCTCCGTGCAACGTCTCGGCGTAGTTGCCGTGAAACCGCGTCACGTTGCGGCTGTAGTCCTTCCCCCAGTTCGGACCAGCGGCGTCGTAGGCGACCCACACGATGTTGCGGCCGGTTGCTTCGACGGAAGCATGAGCCTCGAAATCGGCCGTGGCAGCGACGGCGATCGTTCGCTTGGCTTCCAGAACGTCCGAATCCGGCCGCCCCGTCACGCAGGTCAGGAAGACGTCGTAATTGCCGTTCTGGTACGAGTCGTAGCCGACCCAGGCGCGGCCGTCCGGGTCGACGCTGATCGATGGTTCCCACTCGTTGGCCGTCTGGTGCCCGATCGCCAGTTCGCGCGACCAGCGTCCTTGCTGAAGCCGCCGGACGTGAATGTCGCTGTTGTCGCCGCGGAAGGCCTGCCAAGCCAGCCAAACCGACCGGTCGGGGCCCTGCGCGACTGCCAGATGGAAGTCGGTTCCTTCGGCTTGCGTGAGCCGCTGCGGAGCCGACCAGCGACCGCCGTCACGCGTCGCCGTCCAAAGTTCCCAGTCGCCGGCTTCGGGAGCGGCCCAAAACAGTCGGAGCTTCCCTTCGGAATCGATTACGAGCTTCGGATCGAGCTGCTCACGCGCCGTTACGATTTCCTCAACCTTGGCTTTGGGATCATCCAGGTCCAGAACCCACAGGTGATCTCGTTTCGTCTGGTCCTCGTATCCGATCCACGCGATCCAGCGGTGGCCGCGCGAATCGATCGCCAGTGACGGGTAGTCGTCTTCAGTTGCGATGTCTGTGTCGACATGGCGGTCCGACGGCAGCGGTTCGGACGTCCCCAAACGCTCGGCTGAAGCGCGCCCATCTAAGAACAGCATGGGGTGTCCGGCCATGAGTTCCGCCACCGCGACCTCGAAGTCGCCCTGCCGGGTCTTCACGGTCAAGCGGGTGGCCCGAGTCGCGTCGATTTGCAAAAGCACACCGCGTTGCGGTTCGGCGAAGCTGCTGACGCTGCGTCCCTTGAGCACCACGGTCGTGCAAGCCCACGAGCGGTTTTCGGCGTCGAATCGATCCCGTTTCTCGAACGACCACGGTTCGGCCTGCAGAATCTGACCGTCTTGGAGGGACACCGAGCCGTCCCACCTCGCCGCTTCGCCGTCCAACCCGAAGGTGAGTTTGATCCAGAACCGAGCGGCCTGCGTGCGGGAAGCAGCATCGTTCGTTGCGTCGGTTTCGGCTGGCTGAGGCCGTCGGGCCGCGGCCACGGCGGCCGCGAGCAGCAAGGTCGTCAAAAGCGTGACTGTCAGACGCATGGCCATCCCCTCTCGCTGAAAGTTCTCACCGAAACATTCCCGTCGCGGGCTCTCGGTCGGTGTCAGCTTATGCGAGTGGTTCGGTCCGGGTCAAGCACCGGCGCGCAGGCGAAAGCGCGCGGAGAGCGGGCGTCCCGTGGGTTTTCGAAGGCGGCTGGTTTTTGCCTTGCTCAAAGCCGCTCGGTTGGCCATGCTGTCGTGGGAAGCGTCTGAGGAGCAGACGTTTCGAGCTCAGAGAAAGAATCAGACCGAAGAAACGGCCGCTTCGTTGCATCCAAAGAAGTAGAACGCGACGGCGAAGCGGCTCTGGGGAGGTCCAGCGCAGCCCATGACTGCCACGACCGATCAACTTGTCGCCGCTTGCCAGCAGCAGGACCGCGACGCGCAGCAGATGCTGTACGAACAGTTTTCCGGCCGGTTGTACCGACTGGCCGTGCGGATGGTTGGGAACGAAGATGCGGACGACGTGACGCAACAAATCTTCTTGCAACTGTTCCGGACGATCACTCAGTTTGCGGGCCGATCAGGTTTCGAGACGTGGCTGTATCGGCTGGCGGTGAACGAGTGCTTGCAGCATCTGCGGCGTCGAAAGCGGAAGGCGTTGCAGCCGCTGCTGGAAGAGCCTGCCTCGCACCAACGGGATGCGGGAGCTCGGGTCGAGCAGCGAGAGCTCATCGAAGCGGCTCTGGAACGCTTAGATCCGGACTTGCGCGCGGTTTTCGTGTTACGAGAGGTCGAGCAATTGAACTACCGGGAAATCGCTGACGCTCTGGACCTCTCGGACGGGACCGTCGCGTCCCGTTTGAATCGGGCGAGGAAGCAGTTGAGGGAGATTCTTTTGGACATGGGCTGGGTGCCATGATGATGGATTGCTCCAAAACCGAACAGTTGCTCTCCCGCTACTACGACAACGAGCTGGAGGGGCAGGAACGGACTGCGGTTTCGCAACATTTGGCGGCCTGCGCCCGATGTGCGCGCCGGGCGGAAGAGTTCCGGAGTTTGAGCGAGATGGTGCAACGGTTGCCCGACCCGGTTCCGCCCGCCGGTCTGTGGGCTCGCATCGAAGCAGCATTGGACCAGCCGTCCTTGGCACCACCAACTCCGATCCCCATGCCGTCGCGCGCGCGAAGAGTTCTGCGTGCGCGATGGCTGGCTGCCGCGTTGATGCTTCTGGCCTTCGGACTTACTTTGGGCGGGCTGTGGCGATGGCATCATGGACCAGCGGGCGATGGTATGGCTTCCTTCGCACCGTATCTCAAGACCTTCGCCGAGAGTCCCGATCGAGCGCAACAGGTGCTTCTGGCTCGACACGAGGGCGAGCGGTTGGATATCGGCGACATTCCTCGCCGTGTGGCTTACCACCCCGTCGCCGTCCAGAAGCCGCCGGAGGGGTTCGTTGTCGACTCGGTTTACCTCGTGAAGCTCGCGTGTTGTACATGCGTTGAGACCATCTGTCGCGGCTCGGACGGACAAACGCTTGTTTTCTTTGAGCACTCCCGACCGGATTGCCACTGCTTCGGCCACCACGGGGTTACTTGTCAGTGTGCCGGCAAGCCAACCCAGATCGTTGCCCATGCCGGTTACTTGGCGGCAACGTGGCGGGTCGACGGTCGGTCGGTAACGGCTGTCGGCGTTCGCGACCTGACGCAGCTTGTTCAGCTCGTGGACCATTTCTCCCAAACGGAGACGCAGCGGGAATCGTGAAGGGGAGACGGCCCGAAGGCCGAGTTCTCCCGCTCGCACCAGTCACCTTGGTGAGCTCCACGGGGGCGAACCTCAACGCGCGGTTCGGACGCATGGCACGCCTTGAAAGGAATCTCGCGGGACGAACTGTCAGAGCGAACCGAAGAGGGATCGACACCACCTGCGTATCGCAGCAGGCGAGCCTAAGGGGTCAGGCCGGAGCGATCACGCTCCATCACCGAAGAGCGTAGCCGGAGGTGGTTCAGGCGGTCGAGGCAAAGGCTGAGACCGAAGCGACCGTCGCGTCTCGGTCCCGAACCTTCAGAACGCGATCTGCATGTGTCCGTACAGAGGCTCACCATCCCGGAGGACGTAGAACTTCACCGGATTGAAAGACTCGCGCTGAGGATGGTGCAGGACGTAGAGCATATTGTCGAGGTTCAGAGTTTCCCACAGGTGCAGCCCCACCAGGATGTCGCCGACTTGGATGCCATTCTGCGCAGCCGGGCTATTGGGACGCACGTGGGTGACAAGCATACCGCCGCGGTAGCCGTACCGGCGGAGCTCCTGGTGAGCTGCTGACACGGGAGTGGCGCGAATACCGACCAGCTCCCATACCTCTTCCCGCCGGGGGTCGGACGTCGCCGCCCGGGCCCGCGACGCGAAGCGAGCGATCGGGCTGCGGCGGTATTCGGCCAGCGCGAGCTCGAGCGTTTGCTTCTTGCTATTCCGTCGAATGACAACCTGAACCGGTTCGCCCACGGCCCGGCCCAGCAGGGATCGCTCGAAGTCCGCTTGATCGGCAATCTTTCGGCCCGCGACCTCCAGCACTACATCCCCCGGCTGGAACCCAGCTTCTTCGGCAGGACTGCCCGGCTCGACCGATTCCACTCGCAGTTCGCGCAGGCGTCCCTTTTTCACGTCCGTGCCGCGTAGCCCGTGATAGGTGTGATCGAGGCGTTTCGTGCTGATGAGGTCCGCGATCACGCGCCGTGCGTCGTCGATGGGAATCGCGAAGCCGATCCGTTGGGCTCCGGCTCGAATGGCCACATTGATCCCAATGACTTCCCCGTCGAGGTTAACCAGCGGGCCGCCGCTGTTCCCGGGGTTGATGCTGGCGTCCGTCTGGATCAGGTTCTTATACGATTGCGTTTCGTTGACTTCGACATCCCGCGACAGCGCGCTGACGATACCCAGCGTGACCGTGTCCTCGTAGCCGTAAGCGTTCCCCACGGCGATGACGGTTTCGCCCAGCATGATGTCCGAAGACGTTCCGAGAGGCATTTCCGGCAGGGGTTCGGACGCATCCACCTTAATGATCGCCAGATCGTGTTCGCGATCGTACGAGATGATTCGCGCCTCATAGGTGGCGCCGTCGTGCAGAGTCACATGGAGCGAATCGACGCCTTCCACGACGTGGTAGTTGGTGACGATGTAACCGCGAGCATCGACGATGATGCCCGTGCCCATCCCATTGATCTTGCGCGGGCCGCCGTTGGCAAACAGTGTGCTGCTGGTCGGCGCGGTCTTCTCACTGCGGATGTTGGCTACCGAAGGAATGGCTCGCTGGATCGCTCGCACGGCCGCCGTTTGGCGAAGTTCCGACGCACGGAGGATCGCCTGAGTCGAAGCGGCCAGAAAAGCGGCGAAGCAAAACGAGAGGAGGATGCACTTTCTCATGATGAGGATCGGCCCGTTGCAGTGCCTGGTGCCTACCGTCACGGTCCGTCATCCGATCCGGAGTGCGTTCCTTCGCGGCTCCCCTGCCTGTGTACAATCGGCCCGACCGTGTGCATCGCTCCAAAGCTCAGACGCCAATCCCCGATGAATTGTTCAACTGCTTGCAACGGTTTCAGTTCTGACGGCTTTGCGGAGTCGACGTTTTTCCGCAAAGTTTTGCCGGCCCCACCCAGCCCACAAAACCGATAGCACCGATATCTTCGTTACACAGGGACGCGGGGCCTTCGAGTCACGCAGTGGGCCCGCGACCGCGAAGCGAGAGGTGTATTCTCGGGCTTTTTCATCCTCCGAGCGGGGCAGTGGC
>JAADHY010000736.1 GCA_013151585.1 Planctomycetota bacterium | reverse complement strand
TAACCGGGTAACGCCACAGCGCCACGACCGTGCCGACTGTTCCTTGTACTGCGTCTGGCATGCTTGACTCCTTTCCCTCATTCTCGGTTTTCTAGCCCTCGCGAGCAGACCGTCGGTTCTGGGATGTGTGAATCACCGTTTCCCGGCGCCGGTCGGCTTCGTCCTCTAGGTCCGAGGTCAGAAGATCGGTCCCAAGTATACGGGCGGCTTGTGGACTTGTCAGCCGACGAGCCAGTCTCAAATGCTTCGCACGAGGCTCGACCGTTCGTATGAGGGGTTGAGACGGAAGGCAACGTCTCGTCGTGACTATCGACCTCGGTGCGGATCGACGCGACCGACCGGGGCTGGCCAGTCCACCAGGAAAGATCAGGAGGATTCGCGTTTCGCCACAAGAATCGGACAAGAACAAGGTTTCCGCATGAGCCTGGGGCATCGCGCGCCGAATCACTCCGACTCGGTTTCCTTTGAGGAAGGCTCGGGCCGACCTTTCTCCTTTTCGGGGTCCGAAGTTTCGCTTCTGGCTTCGTCTTTGTTCTTCTTCTCTTGGTCGCCGCCTTGGTCGCACTCGTCTTCGTCGGCTTGCTGAAGTTCGACCAGCTCATCCGAGGCGCCTTCAGGGCGGTTCGGCCATTGAGGGAACAGACGCTCGGGTAGCCAACGAGCCTTGTGGGCACTGATCAGGAAGGCGAGGAGCAGCATGCCAAGGCTCCAGGCCAGTGCGGTCATTGCAGGCCGACCGACAGAATCGACCGCCCGGCGGAACCCCAACACGGTGACTTGATAGAAGGCGACCGCTGATGTCGCCCCAAAAGCGTAGAAGTACCAGCGATTTCGCCACACCTTTGCGATCGCCAGCGAGCAAACGACCAGAAGCAGGACATACGACAGTCGCCATGCAAAGGGAATCTGGGCTGCCACGGGACTGGCTGCTACGACAAACGACGCCAGCGGCATTTGAGCTGCTCCGACGACCAGAAGCGCTTTGGCCATGCGGTCCTGATAGACAAAACCCAGCACCACGACCGCCAGCCACAGCACATGGTAGCAAATGCTGAAGCGGTAGCCGGCCACCACCGTCTGGGGCAGAAGGTACCAGAGGCCGAGAACAAACGAAGCGGCCGACGCGGTGCAAACTCCGGACGACGCCCGCCGCAGACCCTCGATGAGTAGCAGAACGGCGGCCACCAGGAACGGCCAGGGATAAGGCCCCACCAGCGATCGTGGATCGATCGTCTCCGGACCGATGAGAGCCAGCAGCAAACACATGGCAGCCGTCCCGATCACCGCTCCCGGCACGCGGCGAATCCAAGCCCAAACGTAAAATGCAAGCAGGAGCCAAACGGTCAGCCACACGGGCGAGCCAATCGTCTCGACCACAGTCCGAAGGAACCTCGGGAAAACCAAATCGCCTCCGATGGGAACAGCCAACAACAAGAGCAAAGGAGCCTTTTTCAGGACACCTTGTTGAAAGCGGAGGTTGTCGGTGGTCAATCCCAATTCCAGCAGCACGACGAGAATGGCCAAACCGAGCGGGACCAAAAAGTACGGCCCCCAAATGGTGTCAAAAGAGATCGCGAAGCCTTTGGTTGTATGAGTCCAGATAGGTCCCCGAGGCCCGTAGGTCATGCAAAGGATGAACGACCGGAAAGCGACCGCGCAGACCAGCACGATAAAGAGCGACCAAGGATAGGCTGGCCACGGCCATGGGGGACCGTCGTCAGCCGTGTAAGCCGGTCCACGTCGAGCCGCGGGCAGAAGACAAAGCGCAATCGCTGCGGCAGCAACCGGAAAGAGCGTCAAAGTCCATTCCCCCTCGGAATACGAACGGGGATGCAACTGCGGAGCGCACCACCACGGAGCCACGTAGAACAGAACCAAGGTCATGTGGTACGGGATCCGGTAGAGCCATCCCAAACGAATGCCCGTGCCTCGAAGGACCACTTCGGAAACAATCGCGGAAAACAAGTAACCGCCGACCAGCAGACCGATGCCGCCTTGGGCCGACGTCATTTTCACGAAAAGGTCGTCTGCGCTGACCGATACAGCCAAGAACAGAACGACCAGCAGAAGCAGAAGGGATCGCGCGTCGTCCCAGACTTTTCCGTATCGAACGATGAGCACCGCGATGGCGGCCAGCACGGACGTGTAGGCCGCAAGAACGCTCATCATGATCCAGCAGTTGATCGTGCCGATCTCCAACTCCCCGTAGGCCTGCAGGACAGCGTAGGCCATCAGCACGGCGCTGATCACATAGAAGGGATTGTCCGTATAGAGTCGGCGCAGAAGGGACGGACGCGCGGTTCCTGAAGACATGGCCAAACCCTCGCGAAGTGTGCCCGAAGAAAAAGACGACGCGGCCCCTCAGATCGGCTGATCAGGCTGCACGGCGCTTACCTGGACATTATACCGTGTCTTTCCAATAACGACATGCCAAAGCCAGAAAGACGACTGGCCGAGATGGACTCTGGACCTGCTGCCTCCGCGGCGGGATGTCGATTCGAAACGGCGAGTGCGTGATACCGGCCCAAGAGAAGAGCCCGGAGAAATCCAGTGCTTTGTCAATCCGGAAACGTGGAATTCTGAGACGTTGTGGCGCAGGCATCTCGCCTGCCACGAGCGGCCGTCCCGGCCGCTCCACAATCGCACTTTTGCCCTGTGACAGAGCACTCGCCCCGTGCAAACCGGCGGTGCGCCGCCGGGACGCGGCGTTGCGGAAGTTGTCTTGCACGGAGCCATCGGTCGGGTTTACACTTCCGCCCAATGGAATCCGGCTGGGCGGCCCGTCTGGTCGGAACGGCGTGAGAAAAGAGGACGCCGCCTGACGGCTCGGCTCCGACGAAGGACTGAGACCGGCCGCCGCCACCGCAAGACAGGAGGTCGATGATGCGGGCTTGTGGAATCATTCCGGCGCGTTTGCAGTCGTCCCGACTGCCTCGGAAGCTGTTGCTGGCCGAAACCGGCCGTCCTTTGCTGCAGTACGTTTGGGAGGCGGCCTGTCGGGCCCGACGGTTGGATGAGGTCATCGTCGCGACGGATAGCGAAGAAATCGCCGAGACCGTCCGACGGTTCGGCGGCCGGTGCGAAATGACCGGCGAGCATCCCAGCGGCACCGATCGGATCGCTGAAGTTGTGCGACGCTGCGGTCTTGACGCGGATATCGTGGTCAACATTCAGGGAGACGAACCGGAGATCGATCCCCGTCACATCGACGCGCTGGTCGAGACGCTTCAGGACCACCCGGACGCCCAGATGGCCACTCTGGCCACCCCCATCACCAGCCTCGACCGTCTGAACGACCGTTCGTGCACGAAGGTCGTTTGCAGCACCGCGGGCCGAGCGCTGTACTTTAGCCGACTGCCGATACCGTGCTGTCGCGATGGCCACGTGGACGAGCTGCTGCAGAAGGCCGCGCAAACCGACGCTCGGCTCTCCCCGTGGAACCTCCACATCGGTCTGTACGCGTACCGCCGCGAGTTTTTGCTGCGGTTGACGGAGCTACCACCGTCCCCGTTGGAACGGTTGGAGAAACTGGAGCAATTGCGGGCGTTGGAAGCCGGGGCTTGGATTCAAGTCGCGTTTGTGGACCACGCGAGCGTTGGCATCGACACGCCGGATGACTATGCTCAGTTCTGTGCGCGGCAGCGGAGACGCGCAGCGTAGCCATCGGCTGAGCGGACAGGGACGTCGGGCCTAATCACCAGGTCAATCAGCCGGTCGAACACCCCAACCGATCGACACAGGATGATGACCAAGCACATTTTCGTCACCGGCGGAGTGGTGAGTTCGTTGGGCAAGGGGCTGACGTCGGCGTCCATCGGGATGTTGCTGGAACGCCGCGGTCTGAGCGTCCGGATGCAGAAAATCGACCCGTACATCAACGTCGATCCGGGCACGATGAGTCCCTACCAGCATGGCGAGGTGTACGTGCTGGACGACGGAGCCGAAACCGACCTGGACCTGGGCCATTACGAGCGGTTCACGAACAGCCCCCTTTCCCGTTTGTCGAATTTCACGACCGGCCAGATTTATCAGAACGTGATCGCCAAGGAGCGCCGCGGCGACTATCTCGGCAAGACGGTTCAGGTCGTGCCGCATATCACCGACGAGATCAAGCGAGCGATCCGGAGCCTGGCCGGACCGGACGTCGATGTCGTGATCACCGAGCTGGGCGGCACGGTGGGCGACATCGAAGGCCTGCCGTTCTTGGAAGCCATCCGGCAGATGCCGTTGGACCTGGGCCGGGAAAACTGCCTGTTCATCCACTTGACGCTGGTGCCTTTCTTGAAGGCGGCTCGCGAGCTGAAAACCAAGCCGACCCAGCACAGTGTCGGTCAGTTGCGCCGGATCGGCATCCAGCCCGACGTGCTCATCGTCCGGACGGAACGGCCCCTGGGACGGGAGAACATCGAAAAAATCGCCCTGTTCTGCAACGTCGAGAAGCGGGCCGTCATCGAGGAGATGGATAAGGAGTTCTCAATCTACGAAGTGCCGATCGGGCTGATGGAGCACGGTCTGGACGAGCTGATCGTTGAGAAGCTGGGGTTGAAGGCCGGCCGGTTGGACTTGGCCGACTGGCAAGACATGCTCCAGCGGCTCCGCAACCCGGACCACGAAGTGACCATCGCCGTCGTCGGCAAGTACATCGAACACCGCGATGCGTACAAGTCGATTTATGAGGCCTTGGACCACGCCGGTGTCGCCAACTCAGCCCGAGTGGTCGTGCGCCGGGTCGAAGCGGAAGACCTGGAAGAACACGGTGCCGAGACGCTTTTGCGCGGCGTGGACGGCATCCTGGTCCCCGGTGGTTTCGGCATGCGGGGGATTGAGGGCAAGGTCCATGCCGCTCGGTTCGCTCGCGAGTGCGAGATTCCCTACCTCGGCATCTGCCTCGGGATGCAGTGCGCCGTGATCGAGTTCGCACGGAACGTTCTCGGACTGACAGACGCCAACAGCACAGAGTTCTGTGCCGAGACGCAGCACCCAGTCATCTGCCTGCTCCCCGAACAAGAAGGGGTGGACGAGAAGGGCGGGACGATGCGTCTGGGAGTTCAGCCGTGCGTCCTCCGAGAAGGCTCACTGGCCGAGAAGTGCTACGGTGAGAGACGCATCTCGGAACGACACCGGCAC
>JAADHY010000247.1 GCA_013151585.1 Planctomycetota bacterium | reverse complement strand
CGTGAGATGCGTCGGGTGTTGCCGGACCATCGGCTGGAGCCTTTACCGCCGGACCACCCGCTGTACCACTGCCTGCATGACATCACGACGGTGCAGTACACGCCGCTGGTGGAGCGGGACTTTGGACCGATGACGGCTCCGACGCTGGAAGGCATCACACTGGACGGCAAACTGGCGGTGGTTTACAGCCGGTTCGACCTGGGCGACGGGTGGGAAATGTTTCCGCATCCCTACAGCCGCGGCTACTCGTCGGAAGACGCGCTGAAGATCGGTGTCAACGTCCTCGTCTACGCGCTGACGCATTGATGCCTTCAAAGCCGCGGGGCGACTCATCGGTAGGACTAATCGGGTTGGCGACAGGGAACTACAATTCCCAGGACCTTGGCCCCTCCCCCACCGGCTTGGCTTTTCACGAGGGGAAGACCGAACCATGAGCACCGGCAGCGTTCCTCGCACTGAGAACCGTGTGGTTGAGCAGATCGCTCATCTCTCGGAGAACTGGTCGCTCTTCAGCACGCTAACGGGCGCGGTGGTAGCGGGTTGGATCAGCATTGCTTTGCTCATGCTGGCCGCCGGACTTGACTTGCTTTTCCATTTCGGCAATCTGGGCCGGATGGCTTTGATTATCACCTGGTGCACGGTTTCGATTGCGGCTTTGCTGTTTCTGATGGTGCGTCCGCTGATGCGCAAGCGGACGCTCGAAGGGACTGCTCGCCGACTGGAAGAGATCTTTCCCGATCTCGGTAGCGACCTAATCAATCTGGTGCAGTTGACTGCCGAACGGTCCTGTCCGTCGAAGTTGCTGCGCAAAGCGGCCATCAACCAAGCCACTCGGCGCGCCGAATCGGTTCCCTTAGCGGCCGCTCCGTACCGCTTGACCTGGCGGCAACGAATGGAACTGGCGATGCAGACTCCGCGTGATCTGGCCGTGGCGATGCTCATCGGCGGCGTCATCGCGGGAGCAGCGATCGCTTGCCACGCGTTTTTCCCCGCGTGGTCAAATTCTGTCTACCGGTTGTTTCATCCGACGAAGTTCGTGCCGACCCTTGGAGCTGTGCGCATCTTGGAAGTCACCCCGGGCAATGCCCAGGTGCTCAAGGGCAGCAGTTTTACCGTCACAGCGAAAGTTGATAATCCGGAAGGCAAGGCCTACGAAGGGGTCGTCGTGGCGATCGGGACCGACGGAGCGGAACACACCTACGCCTTGCTTCCGTCCGAAAAGTACGATCAGTACAGCTTCATTTTTCCGAAAGTCACCGATTCGTTCCGATACCGTCTTGAAATTGCCGGTACGCAGACGCAGCACTTCGACGTACGGGTTTTCGACCGACCGACCGTTCGGGCGCTTTCGGCCACGTATCGCTACCCGGCTTACATCGGACGGCCGGAAGAGACGGTCGAGCTGAAGGGCGGAGCCATTGAAGCGCCGCAATACACGCAGGTCGAGCTGCACATCACAACGCTGGACATCGTGCAGACGGCCGTTGTACGGGTGGGAACCAAAGAGTTCACGGCTTTGGCTCGGAGGACGAAGCCTGAAGCGGTGGCGACGTTCCCGATCGTCGAAAGTGGCTTTTACACGATTCATTTGAGAGACGATCGCGGCAACACAAATGACGAGTCGGCCCGTTATCCGATCCGAGTGACCTTGGACCAAGCACCCACGGTCGAGATCACCACACCCGCGCCCGAGATCACGGCGGCGGCCGGAGAGACGGTCACGATCGAGATCCGGTCGAAGGACGATTACGGCATCTCGCGAATCGAGCTCCGAAGTCGTCAGGCCACCGAAGACGATTCGGGCGAAGAACCGCTGCAGGTCTGGCAGAAATTCCAGGACGCGAAAAGCCCCCGCGTTCGTTTCCACTGGAAGCTGCCCGACTCGTTGCCGGGGGGAACCGTCCTCCTGTACCGAGCTGTCGCTCATGACAACCGGCAAGCCTCGCTGAACGGGCAGTCTGTCGGACCGCAGCAAGCGGCCACGGCCCTTCGGCGAATTCGCATCATTGATCGAGATGCCTACTTCACCGGAAAACTGAAAACCTTGGAAGAGTTTCGCCGCCAACTCTGGCGGATTTACAAACAGCAGACGGAAGCTCGCACCCAGGCCACCCCGCTAACAACCGCCAAGCGTCTGGCCCAGAAGCAGCGCAGCACGGCTGAAACGGTCCGCGACAGCCAGCGTCAGATTCAGCAAAAGACGCAGCGCCTGGCGGACAGCATCAGCGAAAAGCAGTCCGTCCTCGCTCCGTTCAAGGCCACTCTCGGCAACTTGGCCCAAGGCCGGATGGCAGAGGCGATCGCCAAAGCGGAAGAAGTCGTGTCGAGCCAGGTGGTGGAGAAGCTGCACGAGTCGGCGTCCGACCTGGTCAACGTCCAAGACGATATCCTGGACATCCTTCGCAAGCTGCTGGACATCGCCCGAGCCGAAACCAGCAAAACGCTCGCTCAGATGGAGAAGCGGCCGGGCGGTGACCTGCCCGACGACGTGGTCGGCCACCTGCAAGACCTCAGCAAAAAGCTGGAAGAATTCCTGAAAGAACAACGTCGCGTCATCGAAGCGACCGAAGACCTTGCGAAGAAGCCGGTCGAGGACTTCACTGAGGAAGAAGAGCAAAAGTTGAAGGAACTGGCGGCCACCGAGGACGACTGGTCGAAGTTTATGAACGAAGCTCACAACGCTCTGGATCGGCTCCCCGAACAGGATTTTTCTAACCCCTCGTTGCTGGCGGAGCTGATCGAGATCGAAACGGAAATCAAAATGGCCGAGGACGCGTTGCTGAAGAAATCGGCTGAGATCGCCGTACCGCTGGAACAGCTCGGAGCTGAGATGGCCGAGGAGATAAAAACCAACATCGAAAAGTGGCTGCCCGATTCGCCCGACCGAGAGCAGTGGAGTCAGGAGGAGCCGCTAACGGACGCCATGCGGGAAGCCCCAATGGCCGAGTTGCCCACGGAGCTGGAGGACCTGGTCGGCGAACTGATGGAAGAAGAGGAGGACCTGTTTGATGAGATGGAAGACATCACGAGCAGTTGGGCCGACTCGCTGGACAAGGGCGCCGGCTGGGACGCTGCGGACGGGCCCATCTCCAACATGAGCGCCAAGGGCGTGACGGGCAATCGGCTGCCGAATACCAGTGAAATCGGCGGTCGCAGCGGCGAAGGCCGGTCGGGGAAATCAAGCGGTGAGTTTGTTGGGGAAGAGGCCGTCGGAAAAGGCGGTCGCAAAACGCCGACTCGGTTGACGCCCGATCCGTTCGAAGCCGGACAGGTCAAAGACACCAGCACCGATCCGGTCGGAGGCTCCACCGGTGGCGGAAAAGAAAGCGGCCAGGGCGGCGAAGGGCTGGAAGGGCCCATCCCGCCGCCCCTCAAACGTGAGCTGCAACGGTTGGCGGGCCAACAGGCAACACTCCGCAACAAGGCCGAAACCATCAAGCTCCAGTTCAAAATCGCCAACTACAACACGGCCGATCTGGACAAGCTGATCGAGCAGATGAAACGGGTCGAACAACACCTGCGGTCCGGCCATTTCCGCTCGGCTTTGCGGCGTCGGGACATCGTGTTGGAAGGCTTCGGCGACCTGCGCAGTCAACTCACCGAGCAAACCGAAGTGAAGACCGACACGACGGCCAACATCCCCAAAGAAATCCGGAAGAAGATTCTGGGCAACATGGGCGAAGCGTCTCCCACGGGCTGGGAACAGCTAAACCGCAGTTACTTCGAGCGGATTGCGAACGGCGAGTAAACAAAGCAGAAAGCGGAATCAGCGCGAGCTGATCTCCACGTCGCGCGAGCTTTGCATCGGGAAGGAACGGCTATGAGCACGGCTGGTCTGTGGATCGCAATGGTCGCCTTGGCGCTGACGGCCGACGACAACGCCAAGGTCGTCATCCCTTTCGACTTCGAATCGAAGTTCGACAAAGGCCGCTACGGCCAAATGGTCGGCGAAATGATCTGGAAGAAGCTGGAGCGGGAAGGCAAATTCGTCATCCCGCAAACCATGCTCGACGTCCGCGACGTGTGCGAACGGATTAAGTTTCATCCCGGCTACGACACGCCGATCGAAGAAGTGGGCAAAGTCTTGCGTGAGGAGTTCGGTGGCGATATTGCCATCTGGGGCTCAGTGGAACGCGTCCCCCCTCACGAACGCGACGTATATGACTTGGGCATCAAAGTGGTCGATTTCAGCGGCGACCGTCCGGTCGTGATCTACGACGGACAACACCGCACCAAGACAGTCAGCGAGATTCCGCATCTTTATGTCAAGAACATGCTGATGAAGCTGCATGGCAAGAGGCCAGAAGAGCCGCCCGGGCCCGATCCGGAAGCCGAACGCCGCTGGCGCGAAGGTCCCAACCTCGTGACGAACGGTTCTTTCGAAAAAGGCCGCTCACATCCGGACGGTTGGGATCCCCTGCCCAAGTGGGTTACATGGGAGACCGAAAGCGGTAACCGGTTCATCCGGATGAAGTTCCCAGCCAGCGTGGCGGATACGACCGGCGTCTTGTACTACAGCAAGTTCTTCCCGGTCGAAGAGGGCGCAACGTATCGTTTCTCCTGCCGCTACCGAACGACCGGCTCGCAGGTCAAGGTTTTCATCAAGTGCTATGACTTCTTCAAGACAACGTCCCGCGTGCGCAGGTTCAAGGAGCAGTGGCGGGAAGTTTACCGCAGTCAGCAGAATCTGAAAGGCGCCGCCGGCCCGTGGCACACGCACGTCGAAGATTTCACGCCGAAACACAGCAAGTACACACCGCAGCGCGCCCGAGTGATGCTCTACGCCTACCATCCGGCCGGGACCGTCGACTGGGACGACATCGTCGTCAAGCAGATCAAACCGGCGCCCAGAAAAAAGAAGTGAACGCAGCGCGCCAGCTTCCGGTGTCGCGACCGGTCCGTCGGCGCGGGACTGCAGGCGCGCTTCTTGCGCTCACACGGCAAATGGCTACGTCTTGTCGAGAAAAGTTGCGGGGCCGGGCCGAGACAAGCGAGGTCGGACACGACCACACTTCACCGTTGCCCTCACAAACCAACCGCGATATGGTGGCGGCTACGTGGTTATGCTTTACTCCGAGAACGCTGCGCAAATGGCCTCGTCGGGGCGCACGACGGCGTTTGGATGGCTGCACGGCCACACTCGGAAGTCCGTGTGCGAAACGAAGTCCCTTCTTCTCCCGTCCGGGGGAGAAGGGGCCCGAAGGGCGGATGAGGGAGGGGGGCAGGATGGCTCGAGTCGGCGCAGAGGTCTCGAGAGGCGCTCCGCTCAATCCGGGCTACCCCCAACGGAGTGAACGCAACGCGCTAGCGTGCGGTTCAACTCACAAACGCTAAGCACCGGAGCCTAGCGTCTTCCGTTTACTGTTTGAAACCGATCGGAGAGCCCTCACCCGACCGCCTTCGGCGGCCACCCTCTCCCGCACGCGGGAGAGGGGACCGCTCCACTGCGGCCGGATGTGGAAATCGCAAAGTGTGTCGTGCGCCCGGGCGGCTGCTTCCGGTGGGCAGGCGGATGCGTCTGGCCCCGTGACCTGGAAGAGTGACTCGCTGATGAGATGGGTCAACCAAGAGCGCGCAGTAAGTGAAGCCCGAGCGTGGCTGGCGTGCCTGACGGTCGCGCTCTGCCGGTTGGTGGCGGTGCCGTTGGCTCCAGTCTGCGGCGGGGAGCTGGCCGGTCAAACGCCGAGGGCAACTGGGGCAACTGGGGACGAAACGTGGCTGGCGCGGGCCCAGGCGATTCACCGTCGCATTCTCACGCTGGACACGCACGTCGACATCGAAGGCCGAACTTATGCAACGGACGCGTTGGATCCGGGTATCGACAATCCGAAACTCCAGTGCGATCTGGTGAAAATGGAGCGTGGCGGCATCGACGCCGTCTTCCTGATTGTGTACGTTGCTCAGGGCAAACGCGACGCCCACGGATACGCTCAGGCCATGGCCGCGGCCAGGGACAAGTTCCGGGCCATCCGTCGTTTGACGGAACGTTACCCCGAACGGTGTGCGCTGGCGACGTCGGTGGACGAGCTGCTGCAAATCGTCCAGTCCGGCAAGCGAGCGATCGCGATCGGTGTGGAGAACGGCTACCCCATCGGGGAGGATTTGGCCAACCTTCGTAAGTTCTACGGGCTCGGCGCTCGCTACATCACGCTCAGCCACAATGGCCACAACCAGATTTGCGATTCTTGCAATCCCAGAAAAGAGCTGGGCGACGATCCGAGCGAACATGACGGCCTGAGCCCTTTTGGCCGGCGCGTCGTGGCCGAGATGAATCGCTTGGGAATGATGATCGACGTTTCGCATATTGCCCCGAAATCGTTCTGGGATGTGCTGGAGGCGTCGCGGGCCCCGCTCATCGCCTCGCACTCCGGATGTCGCGCCCTGCGGGACCATCCCAGAAACCTCAGCGACAAACAACTGAGAGCCCTGGCTGCTCATGGAGGCGTGGTTCAGGTGGTGGCTGTTGCGAGCTTTTTGAAGGCCCCGCCTCCGGCGCGGGAGCATGCGATCCGGCGGCTAGCCGAGCGTTTGGACATTCCCTGGAAAAACAACCGACCGAATCTGCGTGCGGTAAAAAAACAGAAGCGCCGTCAGTTCGCCGTGGCGATGAAACGGATCGACGTGGAGTTTCCTCGGGCCACGGTGCAAGACTTCGTCGACCACATCGATCACGCGGTGAAAGTGGCTGGCATCGACCACGTCGGCATTGGATCGGACTTTGACGGCGGCGGAGGCGTCCACGGTTTCAGCAATCACGCAGAAGCGCCCCGCGTCACGGCCGAGCTCTTGCGCCGCGGCTACACGGAATCCCAGATCGCGAAAATCTGGGCGGGAAACCTTTTGCGAGTGTGGCGGCAAGCGGAAGCTGTCGCGGCCAAGCTGCAAAAGCCAGCGCCGGCCGCAGCCGGCACGAATGAGTTTCCCGCCGCTGACGGTACCCCGTTGGCCCAGCATCCTTCTATTGCCTTGTGCAATGGGCGTGGTTTCTCCAAAATGCCAGCACCTTCGCGATCGGCCTTCCGCAGAAGGTTCCTCCCACACCGCACCACCAACAACGCTGGTCTGAAACGGCTGCGCTTGTCGGAAAGGGGGCGTCATAGAATAACGTGCTCATTTGCAGGATGGACATCCCTGTCCGTCGCTTTTTTGACGGGCTAGGAAGCCCACCCTACATGCCGCGCCGCACAAATTATTTTTTGACGGTTCCAAAGCAAGCAAGACGGCCTGCCGGCTCCACGAGGCTCGGGGCCGGGCCGAAATGTCTTGCGGGTCAGCGAAAGCAGGTGGGGCCAAGCTTGGTTTCCACGCCAGCGGTTTCCCGTTCGAACCAACGATTACGGCAAAAACAGGGGCGATCGATGCTGAGTGGACGACGTTGCGCGACGCGAGGTCATTGGCTGCGATGGTTCGGAGTGGTTCCCGTGCTGGTCGGACTGACGGTGGCCGGGAATCGTCCCGCCCTCGGTCAGCACTCACGGTTTGCCACGGCCGATAGCCGCAGCGATTACGTGCACTGGATCGAATTGCGGGAAAGGGCAACCCGATTGATCCGACCGCTCCCGACAGCCCGCCCTATTCGCCGCGGAAAACATGCGGCAAGTGCCACGCTTACGATGCCATAACCCGCGGCCACCATTTCAACATGCTGGATTCCCGAGAGGACAGCGGCCGCCCAGGCGAACCGTGGATTTGGACGGACCTGCGCACGGGAACGCAGCTTCCGTTGTCGTATCGCAGTTGGCCGGGGACGTATCGTCCGGATGAACTTGGGCTCTCGCCGTGGGATGTGCTGCTGAAGTTCGGACATCACTTGCCGGGCGGCGGATTGGGCGAACCTGCGGACGCCGCGGATTCCAACAACCCCGACACAAAGGAAACGGCGGAAAGCGGGGCAGCGTCCGGTGCGGGCGAGGCGCCTTCCGCACCGAAGGCGGAGTCCGATGGGAAATCGGGTCGGTGGAAGCTCTCGGGCCCGCTGGAAATTGACTGCTTGATCTGTCACAGCAACGACCGCTCGTACAATTACAAGCTGCGAGCGCGTCAAATCAGCCAGCAAAACTTAGCCTGGGCGGCGACGGTCGCCGCC
>JAADHY010000038.1 GCA_013151585.1 Planctomycetota bacterium | reverse complement strand
TGGCCACAATACCGTCTTCTACATTTCGACGGGTCGGCGGGCGTCACAGCCGAGACCCCGTCTTCTCGCCCGTTGGCAACGGTCGTCCCCGTCGATATACTGATTCCCATGGAAGGACCCGGCCCGACGCAGCGGAAGCCGTTTCTTGTTCGGTTGTTCCGCTTGCCGGGCGATTCTGGCAATGGGGGAGAAGGGCCGTGGAAGTCGCCGAATCTGTGGGTGTCCGGGAGCTGTTGCGGGAACGGCCGACCTTTGGCAAAGCCGAGGTCGGCATGCTGTACAAGCTTTTGTGCGGCAATCAGGTCGCCGAAGTGCGCGGGGAGATTGAGGCTCTGTGCGCCGAAATCGATGCCACTTCCCGTCCGTCCAAGACCGATCTGGTGAAGGTGGGGATCGGCCTTTATCTGTTGGGAAAGCACCAACGGGCCGATCAATATCTATCCCGGGTGGCCGATGACGCTGTCGCCTGTTATCACCATGCCCTGGTGCTGACAGCGTTGGAGCGTCACGAAGAGGCCGCTCAGAAATTCGAGCAGGCAGCCAAGTTGGGCTACGATCCCATCGAGTGCACGCTGCGACGGGCGGGGGCTCTGCGAGCAATGGGCCGGCTGGACGAAGCCGAACAGACGCTGCGTGGAACCCTGCCGGAAGGGGCGAAGCGGGCTGAGTATTCCTACCAGATGGGCTGCATCCTCGCCGATCGCGGCGATACTTATGGGGCGATCGAGTACTTTGAGCGGGCTGTAGACATGGATCCTCGCCACACGCGAGCGTTGTTCGCGTTGGCCGGCGAACAGAACCGACACGGAAACGACGAAGAAGCGATCCGGCTATACGAACGGGCGCTGTCACGGCCGCCTTTCTATTTGGGCGCGTTAGTGAACTTGGGACTGCTCTACGAGGATGTCGAGAACTACGCGGCGGCGGCGTTTTGCTTTCGGCGCGTGCTGGAAGCCGATCCAACTCACGAGCGGGCTCGGCTGTATTTGAAGGACATTGAGGCGGCCGAGCGAATGTATTACGACGAAGACGCCGCCCGCCAAGAAGCTCGAATGCGCCACTTGCTCAACCGGCCCATTACCGATTTCGAGTTGACAGTTCGCAGCCGCAACTGTCTGGAAAGCCTGGGAATCCGCACGCTCGGCGATTTGACCCGCATCACCGAACAGGAACTGCTGGCCGGGAAGAATTTCGGCGAAACCTCGCTCCGTGAAGTGCAAGAGCTGATGGAAATGCACGGGCTGCGGATCGGCCAGAACCGACACCTCGCGCAAGGTCCCACCCCTCCTATCGCCGCCCTGCCTCCCGAAAAACGCCCCTTGCTGGACAAGCCCATCAGCGAGCTGCAATTGTCCGTCCGAGCTCGCAAATGCATGACGCGGTTGAATATCGCAACCGTTGGAGAGCTGATCCAGAAGACGCCGGACGAATTGCTTTCCGTCAAGAACTTCGGTGTGACGTCGCTGAACGAGGTCCGAAGCAAGCTGGACGAGCTCGGACTGAAACTGCGAGGGGACTGATACGTCTCCGCCGTCAAAGGGCGCTCACATGGACCTTCTTGGCTGTGCGGGCATCGTTGCTTTCGCCATCGGGGCGGGCCATGCGCCGCAACTCGTCGCCATCTCGCCATCAGACCGACTCAGAATCGTCTTGAACAGAGGTGCCGGTTGCGGGTACATTGAGCCTCCCGTCGCGGGTCGGACGGCTTCAAGGTTATTTGGAACCGCCTGGACCAGAGGGCTTTGATCACGGATTCGGTTATTGGATCGGTGGGGCTCCGGCCGAACTGGGTAGTCCATTGGGGTGCCGTGCACGTCGCGATTCCACGGCAGTTTCGCTTTCTGCCGGATGTGGCTCAGCAAAAGCTTCACCAACCGGTGAGCGGCCGGAGCGCTGATTAACGGCTTCCCAAAGCCAACAAGAGATTTGCGGAGAGAACTCGACGGTTATCGAGCGACGCGAGGTAGATCGAAGACGCGTTGTTGCAGGGCCTTTGGGGCAAAGGACGAAACGGTGCAGCAGCTTGCAGCAAGGATCGATGGACCGGTCGCCGTCATTGGTGACTTGCACGGCCAAGTGGAGCAACTGGTGGCGTTGCTCGACCGATTACACGAGACACCCGATTTCGAGAATCGCTGGTTGGTGTTTATCGGCGATTTTGTCGACCGAGGTCCCGATCCGAAAGGAGGGCTCGATCTCGTGACCGAGCTGATCCGGCGTCGCCCGAACACCACCGCTGTCTGCGGCAACCACGACTTGGCCATGGCCGCTGCCCTTGGTCTGGTTCCCACGCCGGACTATTCCAACTGGGGCGAGCGATGGCTCGGCCATTACGATTCGCAGACGACCTTCGATTCGTACGGTGCTTCTTTTGGCGATTTTGATGAACTGCGCGCCCGCATGCCCGAACAACACCGGCAGTTTCTGGCCACCCTGCCGTGGTGTGTCGAACATCCTCAGCTTTTGTTTGTGCACGCCGGTCTGGACCCGAACACGCCGTTTGACATCCAGATCCGAATTCTGCGGGAAAAGGATTTCACCCTAAACCGTCCTCAATGGCTTTGCGCCAAGAGCCTTGTTCGCGTCGATGGGCCGAGTGACTGTCCCTTTACAGTGGTGTCGGGGCATGTGAGGGTTCCTCAGGTGGAAATGAGACGCCGCCGAATTCTTCTCGACACTACAGGCGGTCTGGGCGGACCGCTCAGTTGCGTCCTTTGGCCCGAAAAGCAAGTGATCACGTCCGACGGCGAACACGTCGCGCCGTCCGCGTCCCCTCGTTCCCGGTCGTGGTGGAAAGTGTGGTGACGAAAACGAAACAGGTCCGCATCGCGCCGATCCCGGAGACGCGGCGGATTTGGAAAGAGGGTCTTCCAATACGGATCGCGCGTGCGAGGAAAGAGGAAAACGGTCGCTGAATGCGACGACGCCCCGAAGCTCGTCCTCTAACAGCGCCGTCCGAACCCGCCAGAGGGTTCGCCCCATCCGCTTGCTCCCGTCGTTTCCTTGGCCGCAAAAAGGCGGTTCGTCCGGTTGAGTTGCGCGCTTCCGGATGGACGACATCTTTGCGGGACGCCCCGCCTGCCCGCCGAATGGTGCAGCGGCAAGTGGCAAAACGACTTAGATCAACCCCAGAGGCCCACTGAATGGCCGGCCTACGTGTCGAGTTCGATGAGGTCCCCTCTGCCCCGGGTTGCCGCTTCGCGGCCACTCTGGGTGGCTGGGTGAAGTTGTGGGGTGCGACTAGTGCTTTGTCAAAACGAAAAAGTGGGATCGCGCGGGGTTGTGGTGCAGGCGTCTCGCCCGCAACCGGCGGCCGGGACGGCCGCACCACAATGCAACGCAATCCTAACTTTCTGCCGTGACATAGCACTAGGCGGCCGAAGACCGCCGCCGGCCCACTCAACACTCAGGTCCGGAACTCAAGTTGTATCAAACTTCAAAAGAAAGCGTCGGCTTCGCGCAGACGGGGAGACAACGTCCGCTGAACCAGCACAATGAGGCGGAACGTTTCATTTCGTCGCTTGAAATGCTATACCGCCGACGGACTGCGTTGTCCGCAGCTACAAGGCCCGCGCGGACGTCGTAAGCTCGAAACTCATAGCCGCCAGCCGTTTCAACCGGCTGCGGCGCATTGTCGAGGGAAAACCGTGAAGCCGATACCTGCCGTCCTTTTCTGTTGGAGCGTCGCGGTCGTCGGGGCATCGCTCGTTGCCGACACGCCGCGGCCGGACGCCGAACGGACGCCGCGGCCGTTGATCGAGCTGCTCCTGGCCAACGACCTGATGAATACAGGCTCGCTGGGCGGTGAGGCGCGTTTGGTGGAGTACGCTGCCGGACAGGGGCCGCGGTTCGGTCCGGGGCGCGTGGGCATGGGGCTGGACCTGACCGCCAGCTCTCGAGGCGGCGGCAGCGACCGGTCCAAAGCCGGCGGCGCCGCTCTTGTGGACGCACCCGCGGTCGGGCAGCTCCAATGCTTCACGGTCTCGGTCTGGTTCCTGCCGATCGGCCCCAACTCTCCGGCGCGGTTGCTTTACTACGGTCCCTCGTGGGACCTGTTCGTCGCCGGAAACGCCATCGGTTTCAAGACAAGGCACGATCGCCAGGATCGGCCGCACCTGACGCCGAAGGATCGTTCTCCGGTCGTCGAAGGCGTTTGGAACTTCGTGGCGATCACCTTCGACGGACGGACGGGACAGGCCTGTTGCTATCACGCGCTGGAAGACGCGCCCCCGCAGCTCATTTGCACCTGGTCCAACGTGCCGAAGCCGGACCGTGGGACGGCCGTCCTCGAGGTGGGCAACCTGGGCGGCATTCGTCCGTTCCGCGGCTGGATCGACAACGTGCGGGTCTTCGACCGCGCTCTAGCGGCCGAGCAGATCAAGGAACTGGTCGCTCGGGATTGCCCGCCTAGACCGAGCCTCCCCGAACGGGCTCGGTCCCTGCCGCCTCGCACGCCGCTGTTCGACCATAGCGACGTCTGCCTCTCCAGCCGATCCAAACGGCCGAATTCGATCGAAACGATCCGGGCGTTCCGGGCCAGTCGACTCATGTGGTGTTATTCCGCCGACGCCGAATTCATCCAACAATGCAAGCAAGCCGGCACAAAGACGTTTCAGTCGGCCATCAACTCGCTGCCCGGCCACGACAACGTTCTGGCCCACTGTCTCGACCTGGAAGGCCGGCCGATGGTCGCGCCCTGGATGGTGGCGTTCAACCGCGAAAAGCCGGTTTACTGGGGCTGCAACAACCGGCCGAAGTTCCTCGAGACGTCGGTGCAGCGTGCCACGCGCGCTTTGGAGGCCGGAGCGGACTGGATTCAGTTCGACGATTGGGCATTGATCGTCAGCGCGGGGGCTTGGGGCGGCGCGTGCTTCTGCGACGACTGCATGGCCGCCTTCCGAGAATACCTTGCGACGCACCTCACCGAACAGGATCGAGCCCGTCTGGAGCTGGACGATCTGGCCACGTTCGACTACCGCCGCCATCTAGCCGAGCGGCACGGGATCCGGGACGCGAAAGCCTACAAGACCCAGCGTCGATCGCTGCCGCTCGCCCCATACTTCGAAGACTTCCAACGTCGGTCGGTACGGAAGTTCTTCACCGAACTTCGCCGCCGGCTGGATGACGCGGCCGGACGCCGCGTCCCGCTGTCGATCAACTCCAGCTTCTTCCATCCTGCCCAGCGCGACAATTTCATCGTCGATTTGGTCGACTTCCTGCAGGGCGAGACGTGGCACTTCGACTTGGCCGGCCTCACCATGGCCTGCAAAACGGCCGAAGGGCTGGGCCAGTGGCAGGTGTTCGTGCCGAAGCCGAGGGACGTGCGCGAGATGCGGATGGGCATCGCCGCCGTTTACGCCATGGGACAAATCATGCTGGTCCCGTGGGACATGTACATGGGCAGCGATGCCAGTGGGATCAAGCCTCGCTACTACGGGACCGTCGAAGAATACGGCGACTTGTATCATTTCATCCGCGACCACGCTGATCTGTGCGATGGTTGTGTGAACCCGGCCGTCGTCGGCGTAGTGGTCGACTTGGATCATTTCGACCGCGGACGCGTCACGCGGCTGTGCGAACGGCTGTTGGCGGCGCAAACTCCGTTCACGTTCCTGCCCGTCGGGCGCTCCTACTACCCGTGCCACTTGAAACGGGAACGCCTGAATACGTTGGACATGGTCGTCGTAGCGGCGAACCGCGACGCACTGCCGGAGGAAGACCGCGCGGTGTTGCAGTCCGCGGCGGGCGAAGCCGTTGTGCTCGCCGACAGCGACCTCAGCGACACTCTGCTGCGCCGTTACTCATTGTTTGAGGTCTGGGGGCCGAAACACATCTACGTGATACCTCGCGTGAAGCCGGACGCAGCCACCCGGACGCTCGTCTGCCATGTGCTCAACCGCGTGCCGATGCACCAGGGCGAAGAGAGGCAAGCGACCCACGAGCTGAAGTGGGTGTCTTTCCTTCTCAAGCGGCGTGCCTTCCTGGGAGGTCCGCCGACTGGAGCACGCTGGCACATGCCGGGGGCAAAGAGCATCGACTTGGAGCTGGAACCTCTTGCCGACGGTACTCGCGTCATCTTGCCGCGTCTGCCCCTCTGGGGCGTGGTCGAACTCACGTTCCGATGATTCGATTCGGTGCACCGTTGATTTGCGCGTGGCGAGCCGCGGTACGCGATGAGCTTGGCACGACCGAATCCATGATCTTGACGATCGTTGAAGGGGCTTGAACACACGAATTTGGCGGCTCGGTCAGCAGCGGATCGGGCGATGGTTTGTTTGTGCGGTCTCGGGGGATCTTGAGCAAGCGGGAGCGCTCAGTTTACATCGGGAGCACCGTGATGAATGACACGCAACTGGACCGACGGGCATTTCTTCTTGCCGGAAGCGCTTGGGGACTGGCGGCTGG
>JAADHY010000351.1:5086-10218 GCA_013151585.1 Planctomycetota bacterium | reverse complement strand
TGAAAAACGTCGTCACTCAGACGGCTTCTTCCGCCATGCTTGTGCCCACGGTTACGACCGGTTCGGTCGATGCGACCTTGGCCTACCTCACTGACACGCTGGCGGAAAAAGACAAGGTCGACGTGATCCGCATCCCGTCTAATTCGGCCAAAGCGGTGCAGCCGTTCGCCATTGCCCGGTCCAGCCAGCGGAAATGGCTGGGACGGCGCCTGCTACAAGCACTGGAACGCTCAAAGGATCAGTTCGAAGCGGCAGGATTTCATTTTCGATTGGAAGGTCCGCGACCGACAAAGGTATCGATCGAGTGAGTGAGAGCAGCTTGACAACCGAAGGACCGCGACATCGTGAGCCACCGGCTTGTCTGGAACGGACCGGTTCGGACGCACCCTTTTACATCATGATGGGCGTTCTCGGGGGCGTCTACGTTGTGCTTCTGATCGGCCTGCTGGTGGCGGACGTGGCCTACATGGCGATCTCGAAGTCGGGAGCGGAGGCGGTGCTGCCCGCGGGCTGGGAATGGCTTCGACCTGTGTTGCGCCCGATCCTGGCCATTTTGGCAGCGCTCGCCAAGCCTGAAATCCGTTATTCCGTCAAACTGACGATGGTGGCATGCTTGTTTTCGGCCATCCTTTCGTTGTGCGTCGCCGTTCCGATCGGGTACATGCTGTCGCGTTTTCGCTTCCCCGGCAGGAACTTTCTGGACGCTCTTTTGGATATCCCCATCGTGCTGCCGCCGCTGGTGGTTGGCCTAAGCTTGCTCATCCTGTTCCAATTCTGGCCGTTCAGCACGGCTAGCCGCTGGATTGTTTTCCAGGTGCCCGCCGTGGTGTTGGCCCAGTTTATGGTCGCGGCTGCGTTTGCCGTTCGCGTGATGCGTGCCACCTTCGATCAGATTGACACGCGCCTGGAAAAAGTGGCCCTGACCTTGGGATGCACTCAGGCGCAAGCTTTCGGCATGGTCGTGCTGCCCCAGGCCCGGCAAGGCATGCTCACGGCCGGCACGCTGGCGTGGGCCCGGGCGCTGGGCGAATTCGGGCCGCTCTTGATTTTTGCCGGGGCTACGCGGATGAAAACCGAAGTGCTTTCCACAACGGTTTTCCTGGAACTGAGCATCGGCAATCTGGAAGCAGCGGTCGCCGTTTCGCTGATCATGGTCATCTCCGCCGTGGTTGTGTTGATCATCGCGCGGGTCTGGGGGAGTCGCGATCTGTCAATTTGACCAAGTTTCAAGCTGAGAACTCGGAGAAAGGACCGCAATTGGGAAACAGTGCGTCGCGCCGTCCGGTCCGGTTCCGCGAGGAGAACAAATCCTAATGAAAGTCAAAGTGGAATACGCCGCCCAGGTGAAGCGTGCCGCTGGCGTGAGCTCAGAGGAGTTTGAGTTCACGGGACCTTGTACGCTTGGGGAACTGCTCGACAGAATCGTCGAGCGCCACGGAGATGCGATCCGTGAGGTTTTGCTGGATCAGGAGGGCTGCCTGCAACCCTCGATGCTGGTTTTCGTGGGCGAAGATCAGGTTCGCGGAGACCAGGCCCGACCGCTTCAAGATGGAGACGTGGTGACCTTTCTGCCGCCCATTTCCGGCGGCTGAACGGTCTGCGAGGGGAATCAATACTCGCGGCGCAGCCGGGAGGACGGAATGCCCATCTTCTTGCGATACTTGGTGACCGTGCGACGAGCCAGCTTGTAGCCGAGCTTCTCCATTTCTTTGACCAAAGCGTCATCGCTGAGCGGGTTGCGCTTGTCTTCCTTATCGATCAGCTCTTTCAGCTTCAACTGGACGATCTGCCACGAGACGTCCTCGCCCTCGGTGGTCTTCGTTCCGGCCGTAAAGAATCGCTTCAGTGGGAAGAGGCCTCGCGGCGTTTGAATCCATTTGTCGTCCACCGCACGAGAGACGGTGGTGACATGCACCCCCACTTCGTCCGCGATCTGCTGCATTTTCAAGGGGGCGATGAACTCCGGCCCCTTCTCCAGGAATTCTCTTTGGTAGTCAATGATGGCCTGCGCCACGCGTCGAAGCGTGTTCTGCCGCTGCTCGATTGATTCGATCAGCCATTTCGCTGAGTCGATCTTCTTCTTGATGTATTCCTTGGTCTTCGAGTCGGTGCCGTTTCGAAGCAATTGGCGGTATCGCTTACTGATTCGCAGCTTGGGGATGTGTTCGTCGACCAGCCGGACTACGTAGCGGCCGTTTTCGTCCTGTTCCACGATCAAATCCGGCGTGACCCGTTGTACCGGCGCGCGGTCGAAGCCCCGGCCGGGATGCGGTTCCAAGTGCCGCAACTCTTCAATGGCGGCTTTGATCGTCTCCAGCGAGTAGCCGGTCTTTCGTTGAATCACCGGCAACCGGTTTTCGGCGATGTCTTCCAAATGCGAGCTGATTAGGGTGACCAGCACGTCGCGGTAAGGGTGATCGTCCGTGATTTGTAACAGCAAGCATTCTTTCAGATCGCGGGCCCCGACGCCTGGAGGATCAAGTTTCTGGATCAAGGAAAGAACGTACTCCGCCTCTTCGTACTGAATCGGCTCACCGTACACCTGGACGATTTCCGCGAGCGTTCCCTGAAGACGACCGTCGTGGTCCAAATTCTGAATCAGGTACTCGCCGAACCGGCGCAGCCGATCGGGCAATTCAAAAAAGCGGAATTGTTCCAAGAGATACTCGTGCAGCGTCTGGCCGTCGGCTTCCAGGTTGGCCATCATGTCGTGAATCCGCTCGCCCTCTTCGGCGATTCGGTTCGCCGACGGCCGGGGCGCCGGCGGTTCCTCGTCGTCTGGCAGCTCGTCGGCCATGTTTAGCAAGCGCTCGAAGTCGGCCTCGTTGTCGTGCTCGTTGTCGACCACCAATTCCTTTTCGTCGACGGTGGACTGCGCCTCCTCGCGCGCCTTTTCCAACTCAACCTGTCGCTCGGTGTCCGATACCTCGTTCGGGTCTTCCGGGACCTGCTCCAAAACGACGTTCTCCTCCAGCTCCTGCTCGATCCGCTCCTGAAGCGCCATGATCGGGAGCTGCAGGATCTCCATCGACTGGATCATGCGCGGCGCCAGCTTCATCTGCTGGCTCATTTTCATCTGTTGGGACAGGTTGAGCTGCATGGCACCGTCGCTTGAATGTCAAAACTGCTGTCGGCAACGCAGGGCATCGGCCAACATATCCTTGTTGGCAAATTCTAGCACACTTCCGGAGGCGATCCCGCGAGCCAACCGCGTAATCTTCACCGGCTCCTCCGAGAGAAGATTCGAAATGTACAGAGCCGTTCCATCCCCTTCGACCGTTGGGTTGGTCGCCATGACAATTTCCTGGACCTCGTCGCGCCGGACCCGTTCCAGCAACGCATCAATCGTGAGGTCTTCCGGGCCAATTCCATCCAGGGGCGAAATGCGACCCTGCAAGACGTGATAAACTCCGTCAAACGCTCCCGATGCCTCCAACGCAATCACATCTTTCGGCTGCTCCACCACGCACACGACTCGCTTGTTCCGCCGAGGATCGGCACAGATGGCGCAAACCTCTTCTTCCGTCAAGAAATAACAATTGCGGCAAGGCCGAACCCGCTCCTTGACCTCCCGGATCGCCTCGGCCAGCGCCAAAGCCTCGTCCCGGTTGCACGAGAGCACGTGGTGAGTCAGCCGCTCCGCCGTCTTCCGGCCAATTCCCGGAAGCTTGGCGAACTCGTCGATCAACCGGTTCACGGTCGGGCCGTACGCGAGCCCTTCCGACGATCCTTGAAGACGCGCCATGGCCTTCCCACTCAATTCTTCGACGGTTTCTCGGCTCCGTCACGTATCATCCCGTTCCCCCTTGGGGCGGCCGCGAGCCGGCTTGGGAACCGCCCTCTGCATCGCTCGCCCCTCAGGTGTTTTTCCCTCCGACCCGGCTCGCTGGCCCGAGCGGTGAACCCGGACGAAGAACACAGTCTTTGTTCGCGGCCCCGTCCGGCTCTCGGGCTATCCGCCCAATCCTAGTTTCGACAAGGCTTCGGAGAGGCCGGGAACCTGCAAACCTCCAGTCAGCTTCGCTAACTCTTCCGCGGCCGCCTGGCGGGATTTTTCCAAAGCTTGATTCGCTGCAGCGAGCACCAATTGTTCGACCATCTCCCGGTCACCCGATTCCCAAAGGCTTTGGTCGATCTGGCAGCTCACCAGCCGCTGCTGACCGGTCGCCGTGACGCGAACCATTCCGCCGCCGGCGATACCCTCCACGCGCACCTTCCCGAGCGCTTCTTGCATTTCGCCGACGCGCTGTTGCATCTGCTGCGCTTGTTTCATCAAGGCAGCCAAATCTCCCAATCCTTTGAGCATTTCCCCATTTCCTTTATTGGAAAAGACGACAGCCTCGCCCGAGTCCACTCGGCCGGCACTCAGTCGCTGTCCGCAGCGTCCTCAGTCTCAGTCTCGGTTTCCGGCTGAGCCGATGGGACCAGCGGCTCGACCCGGACCAGCTTCGCCTTGAACAGTGCCATTGCCTCCTGAACATACGGGTCTTCGGGCGTCTCGAGGGTACTCCGCCGGGCCGCCGCGTCGTTCAGGATCGCCTCGGCCGCCGAAGGCCCGGAATCGTCGATGATCGCCAGCTCCAACTGAATGGATCGCCCAGCCAGCCCGGAGATAACCGCCTCCAACTGGCGCCGGACCTCTGGCCGTTCGCAATACTGCTTGCTGAAATGATAGCTCCTAGGAAAGGCCAATTCCAGTTTGTTTGGCCCAGAAATTGCTACGCGCTGGACGCATTTCACATGGTACTTGATCATATCCTCTATTTTTTCAAGGACTTGCGCCCACAAAACGCGTTCGTGCCCCTGCGAGAACTCGACGGCCGCGGTCGTCTGCTCGCCCGGTTCGGCTGGCTCCCTAGCAACTGCCTCGCTTTTTTTTTGTGGAGGATCGCTCGCGGGCGGCGGCGAGCTCGCCTTTTCTCCGCGCGCCGCGGGAGCGTCCGTCCCGCCCGACATGGGCTCCGGCGTCTCCGCGGCGGCGCCGGACGGCGACTCGACCGGGCGTGCCGCGGCCTGAGGCGATCGCGACCTCGGAGAAGCTGATCGCGCGCTGTGCGCGCCGGAAGCGGTTGATCGAAGGACAGTTCCCGCCGGTGTGGCCGCGCCTCCCGTCGATCCCCCGTCTCTCCCGC
>JAADHY010000351.1:996-5059 GCA_013151585.1 Planctomycetota bacterium | reverse complement strand
CATCCAGCGACTCCAAATCCTCCAAAGTGGCGATGCGAACCAGGGCCAGCTCCAGCAGCGGCCGAACGGCGGTGGATCGGAAAATCCGCACCTGCGTCTCCGCCATGATTTGCATAGCGGCCAGAATGGTTCGCAGTCCCCAGCGTTTCGCCTGTTGAGCGAGAATCGGCCGGTTCGAATCAGCAACGCTGAGCAGTTCCACCGAACTGGCCCCGCACGCTAGAACCGACAGGTCCCGCAAGTAATAGACGAGCTGATTGGTCAACTCACCGGCTTGCACGCCCGTCTGCAAAGCCTCGTCCAGGAGCCTCAGCACGGTCTGCGGCTGACGGTCCACCCAAGCCTCACCAAGCTCGATCAGCCGCGAGTCCGGAGCGGTGCCGAAGAGTCGATGGACTTCATCGGCCGTGATCCGGTCGCCGGCAAAAGCCAACAGTTGATCAAAGAGGGACTGGCTGTCGCGCATCGACCCAGCGGCCCGCCGTGCGACCACTTCCAAGGCTTCCGGCTCGACGTCAACCTTCTCACACTCGGCAATCTGTTTCAGCCGCTCGGCAATCGATCGTGAGGCGATCGGTGCAAAATCAAACCGCTGGCACCGCGAAAGAATCGTCTCGGGAACCTTGTTCGGCTCGGTCGTACAGAAGACAAACTTCACGTTTGGCGGCGGTTCCTCCAGCGTCTTGAGCAGCGCGTTGAACGCTTCTTTCGTGAGCATGTGAACCTCGTCGATGATGTAGACCTTGTATTTCGTTCTCATCGACTTGATGCTCACGTTAGCTCGCAAGGTTCGAATGTCATCGATGCCCCGGTTGGACGCTCCGTCGATTTCCAAGACGTCCATGTCCGAGCCGGTCGAGATGCCCTCGCAAATGTCGCACTGGTTGCAAGGGACGGCGTCGCTCGCATTTGGGCAATTCAAGGCTTTCGCCAGGATGCGCGCCATCGACGTTTTGCCCACGCCGCGGACACCCGTGAAAAGGTACGCGTGGGCCACGCGCCCGCTGCGAATCGCGTTTTGCAGCGCGCGAGCGACGTGTTCTTGCCCAACCACCTCTTCGAACGTCTGGGGCCGAAATCGACGGGCCAAAACCGTATAGTGATCTTGCTGTCGAGCCATACCTCGGGTTCCGTTTGCTTGCCAAGACCGGGTTTGAGCAATTGGCTGGGATCAGTATATCACGATCGCATCGGCCGCGACACTGGGCCCCGACCGAGCCCCACCGCCCGATCAGATCGGCTTCTTGGAACAACTTCGGCGCACGAAAAGGCCGCGAACGGAAGGGCCACCCCCTCATGCACCTGAGGCTGAGCGCTTAGGGCTGCTCCGGTTAAGGCCTGACCCGGTTCACGCGGCCCCACCGCACTCGGAGATGGCCCCTCCGTCCGCGGCTCCCAATAGGCTTTGGCAGATTATGGCCGTTGTGACGCACCCGTCAAGTCTCGGCTGAACGTTGTCGGAGCGCCTCTCCCGGAGTGTCGCTCTTTCCCGACTTCTATCAGTACAGCTCCGCGCGTCAGACCTCGATCGCTTGCCATCGCCCTTTCATGAACCGGACAAACACCAGCAGAGCGCGGACGCAGACGTCAGCGACCATGCCGATCCAAGCGCCGAGCAGTCCCCCGTGCAGGACAATCCCGCACCACCACGCACCAGGAAGTCGCACTCCGTAAACGCCCAACGCAGTCACGAGCATGGGGAACCGCGTGTCGCCAGCACCTCGCAGAGCGTAGACGTACACAATCGAAAACACCAACGGCACCTGGAACCAAGCAAGGAACCGAAAGGCCGGCGCCCCGACGGCCTGAACTTCCGGGGCCTGATGCATGATGCTGTAGATTCTGTCCGCGCCGAAGTAGAACAGCAGTGAGATTCCGACGGCCAGCAGTCCGCATTGGAGGGCCGCTGCGTGACCCGCTCGGACGGCCCGGTCCGGCCGCCCGGCTCCCAGCGACTGGCCCACCATCGTAGCCGCCGCGTAGCCCCAGGCTACGGCCGGCAAGTACGTGATCGCCTCCACCTGGATCCCCACGATGTGAGCTGCAAACGGGACACTATCGAACCGGCCGCGTCCCAAATTGGCAATCACCATCAGGAACAGAAAATGGCCGCACCACATCAAGAGGCCGTCCAGTGCGGCGGGCGTTCCGATTCGCAAAATTCGCGCCGCCATCGTCGACCGCACCGTGAATTCATCACGAGTGAGCCGCAAGCCGCTCAATCCGCGAGCCAACGCTCCCAGCATCAGCAAACCGCCAATGCACCGCGCGATGACCGTACCAAGCACGATTCCGTCGATGCCCAACGGACGAAGCCACGTTGTCTCGATTCCCAAGCTCGGCCATGGTCCGACGCCGAACACCAGCACCGTCGAAACCGCCGCGTTCAAGACGCTGACCGTCCCGAGGATGATCAACGGCGACCGCATGTCCCCCGCTCCGCGTAGCGCCGCTGCTCCGACCAGGCTGACGCTCGTGAACAAATGCCCGACGCCGTCGATCCTTAGATAGCGGACGACAATCTGCCGGGTTGGCTCATCCATGTCGAGCAGCCAAGCGATTCCCGGGGCGGCCGTGTAGATAACTCCGTACACCAGGCCGCTGAAGGCCACCGCCAAAGCGATCGAACAGTTCGTCGCTCGGTTGGCAGCTTCAAACTCGCCCGCTCCCCAGTGGCGGGCGACCAGCGCCGTCGTCCCCGTTCCGACCAGCCCGAAAAGCATCCCGGCCAGCCAACTGACATAAGCGGCCAATCCGATCGCCGCCGTAGCCGCCGGTCCGATTCGACCGGACAGGAAAGTGTCGTAGAACCCAACACAAAAGTTCAAAAACTGTTCGCCGAGCACCGGCAACGCGAGCCAGAACACCAGCCAGCCTGGGCTCGGCCCGGCCAGCCGCTGCCGTTGTTGGTCGTGCTGCATCAGCGGAGAGGTCATAAGCGGTCGCAGTCAAATTCCAGCAAGCGGACAAGCCGGGGCCCAACACGGGAGCTGTGCTCGGCGTTTTGCTGCGCCGGTCAGGCAAGCAAGCGAGCGAGCGTCGACAAACGCTCGAGCGATTATGGGGCTTGGTGATCCGCGTTGCAACGGGCCCGGTTTCGAGGCCGTCGGAAATCGATCCGGATACAGGCTGCGCGGCGTCGGAAAGCTCGGTAAAATTTTCCGGTCCTAAAAAATCCGCGTTTTGCGAAAAATGGTTGCATTCAGGCTTGCCAATGGACCTCAAGCATAGTATTCCTAACCAGTACAGGGCAAACAGCGCCGCGGCCGATCGGTGACTTTTTGCGAAAGCGCTCAGCTCGTGGCAAACTGTGGGTTATGCTTGGATTGGTATAGCTGGCGGCATGTGCCGTTCAGCATGGCAAGCGGATAAACTCGGCTGCCCAAAGTGTGAATCGTGGTAAACTACTTTTGAAGGAGCAAACGCGATGAGAAAGTTGATGGGATTCGTCGTTGCTGGGTTCCTGGTGACGTCGGTGACGGTCGCGATGGCGGCTGACAAGAAGGCGCCTCCGGCCAAGCCGACACCGGACGCCGTCGGGGCTGGCGCCGTGCCTCTGTACCCCTGCGTGAAGTACAAGGACCTGGACAACATCGCTCCCTGTGCTGTGCCGAAGATCGTCCAAGTGCTGGATCCGTGTCAGCCAGTGTGCGATCCGTGCAACCCGTGCTGCAAGCCGGCTCCGCGGTGCGTCAACGTCAAGATTTGCGTGCCGCAGACCTGCTGTCCGCCGAAGGTGGTTTGTCGGCGCGGTGGGAAGTATGTGAAGTACGACTACGGCAAGTACGCCGTCGAGATTCGTGTCAAGCGGGGCTACATCGAAGTCGATTACGACGACTGAGCCCTGTTTCCGTCCCGGGCCGGCCGATTGAGTGGCTGCGAGCGGGACGAGGTTTGAAATGCTTTGGGCGAGCGGGAGAGGTAAGGCCTTGTCCGTTCGCCGTTTTTTTGCGCGCCCAATCGGCCTCGCCGTCGCGCCGCTCCAAACCTCGCTGGCTCGCCTCTTGGGAGCCAATAGGCCTCCTTCGAGACGCTTCCAAAAAACCGCAGGCCCGGCCATTTG
>JAADHY010000351.1:0-977 GCA_013151585.1 Planctomycetota bacterium | reverse complement strand
AAAGGCCCGGGCCGACGGCCCTGAAAGCTTTGGGTTCTCGCGGGCTCGGTTTTTCCAACCTTGCAGGCCGCGCTCAGCCAACCGCCGGACCGTTCATCTGGCCGAGGGCGGTGACTGTTACACCGGACGAGCCTGTTCCGCTTGTGAAAACGGACAGTTTTCCAGGCCGCTCGACCAGATCACAACGTGCGTCGTGCATCTCCGACAAGGGTAATGGTTGCGGGCGGCCGATTCCCTTTACGCGTCCTCATCCGTAGGAAGCGGCTTGCCCCTGGTTTCTGGCGCCCAGATCAATACGATCAAACCCAACAGGTACACGCTGGCCAACACCACGCTCACCGCTCGGAACACCTGCGTGAAGCCCGCCTGCGCAAAGGCTTCACGAATCGGGATCTTGAATAGGATGACCATCGCTGCCAGCACCCGTCCTACGTTGTAGCAGAAGCCTGTTCCCGTGCTGCGAAGCCGGGCGGGATAGAGTTCGGGGAAGTAGATCGAGTACCCGCCAAACAGACTCAGCGTCGCGAACCCGAGGACTGGCAACATGACATACGCGTGCCAAGCTTCGGTCAGCGTCAAGAAAACACCGGAAACGATCACCCAGCAAAAGACGAAGGCGCCGGCGAAAGCGATTCTTCGCCCCATCCGCGTCGCCACGTAAGTGAAGGCCAGCATTCCCAGCAAGGCGCCGACGTCTTGCAAAAGCGTGCCCATGGCCTTGACATTACTTTGCTGTTGAGGAGATGCATTTTTCAGCGCCTCCTGAATCAGCTCGGGCGAGTAGAATCCGACGCCCCACAGGCCGATCACGCCGATGACGGCCAGCGACACGCCCACAAAGGTGTTCCGACGCCACCGGGGAGTCCCGAAAAGAGACTTCAAGTCGCCCAACTGACGTTCCAAATTGTCGGCGGCCGTTTTCCGAGCCTCCAGCCAGGCGTCGGGCTCCTTAACATATTTCATGATGATTGCTACCA
>JAADHY010000250.1 GCA_013151585.1 Planctomycetota bacterium | reverse complement strand
CTTCGCCTCCCGATTGACTGGGCGGGGGAATCCCTTTGGTGCCAGGCTCCAACGAGGTCCCACTGTCGACGATTGAAGGGGCGCACTGACGGTGAATGCTGAGTCCGACCTGCGACAGTACGCGACGCAAACGGCCTATCGGGCGCGTCGGGCGTCACGCCAACTCGCTTGCGCGACCGGCGAGCAAAAGAACCGCTGGTTGCGCCGATCGGCGGAACTTCTGCGGACCCGCGGGCAAGAGATTCTGGACGCCAACGCGCGCGACTTGGAAAAGGCTCCTGAGTTCGGTCTGACATCGGCGGCCATCGACCGCCTTCGGCTCACAGACAACCGGTTGGCCAGCATCGCGGCCGCTTTGGAGCAGATTGCGATGCTGCCGGATCCGGTCGGGGAAACGATTGACAGCCACGTCCGGCCCAACGGGCTGGTGGTTTCGCGCATTCGCGTGCCGCTGGGCGTGATTTTTTTCATCTACGAGTCACGGCCGAATGTTACGGTGGACGCGGCGGCGCTGTGCGTCAAAAGCGGCAACGCGGTGATTCTTCGGGGCGGCAAAGAAGCCTTTCACAGTAACCGGGCGCTGCATACGGTGCTGACCGACGCGCTGGGTGATGTCGGCTTGCCGGCCGACGCCGTCCAGTTTGTCGAGACGACGGACAGGGCTGCCGTCGGTCATTTCCTCAAATTGAACGGCTTAATCGACGTGACGATTCCGCGCGGCGGGCGGTCGTTGATCGAGCGGGTCACGGCTGAGGCAACCATGCCGGTCATCAAGCATTTCGACGGGATTTGCCACGTGTATGTCGATCGGGCTGCCGACCCGCAGATGGCCGAGCGGATCGTAATCAACAGCAAGTGCCAGCGGCCGGGCGTGTGCAATGCGGCGGAGTGCTTGTTGGTGCATCAGGAAATTGCCGAGCGGTTCTTGCCGCAAATTGCCGCAGCCTTGCAGGACCAAGGTGTGGAGCTGCGTTGCTGCAAGCGGGCATTGCCCCTGGTGCCAGGCGGGAAACCGGCGACCGAAGCCGACTTCCGAACCGAGTTCCTGGACCTGATCTTGTCCGTCAAAGTGGTTGACGATTTGGAGGACGCGATTCATCACATCAACGAGTTCGGGTCCCATCACACGGACGCGATCGTGACCAGCGATTTGCGGGCGGCGCGGCAGTTTACCACCGCCGTCGATTCGTCGGCCGTTCATGTCAACGCCAGCACACGGTTCAATGATGGCGGCGAGTTCGGGTTGGGAGCGGAGATCGGAATCAGTACCGACAAGTTTCACGCTCGCGGGCCCTGCGGGCTGCGCGAACTAACCAGCTACAAGTTCGTGGTGTACGGAGACGGTCACGTGCGAACGTGAATCGAGCTGCGGGCGTCCGGAATGATGCTCGGCCGCCCCTCGTTTCCGCAGGAGTCCAAGGATGGCGGAAGTTCTGAGTCAGTCCGAAGTCGAATCGCTATTGGCGGCCCTGGACCCGACGTCGCACAGCCCGGCGGCCGCTATGGTCCCTCACCGGCCGGACGACTTTCGCGGCCAAATCAGCGTCTACGATTTCAAACGTCCGGAACGGGTCAGCAAGGACCAAATACGAGCGTTCCAGTCTTTGCATGAAAGCTTCAGCCGCGAGTTCGGCGCCAGCTTGAGCGGCATGCTGCGGTCGATCGTCGAGGTGAAGCTGATCAGCGTCGATCAACTGACCTACAGCGAGTTTGTCTTCAGCTTGGAAAACCCGACGTGCTTTAACCTGCTCGAGTCGAAGGGGTTGGACGGGCACATGATTCTTGACCTGAACCCGTCCATCGTTTTTCCCATTGTGGACCGGCTGCTCGGCGGCGGACGAAACACGTCGAGATCGATCCCGCAGCGCCCGTTGACGGATATTGAGCAACGACTCGCCTCGCGGATCATCGAGCTGGCCATCCGAGCTTTGGAAAACGCGTGGCGCAACATCTGCAATCTGGACCTGAGCATCGCTCAAGTCGAAAGCAATCCGCAGCTCATCCAGATCGTGCCTCCTAACGAGGTCGTGGTCCTCATCAGCTTTGAGATCACGATGGGGGACAACCGCGGGATCATGAACCTGTGCATTCCCTTCAACACGATTGAGCCGCTGGCGGGGAAACTTTCCTCGGACACCTGGGCGGCCTATCGCAAACGCAGCGCCGATATTCGCCATAAACTGAACGTGCAGGCGACCATGTCTCAGGCCAGCGTGGAGCTCACTGTTGTGTTGGCGCGGACCAAGCTGGCCACCTCGGACCTCGTTGGCCTGGCCGTCGGCGACGTCATCGTCACCGACACGGATCAGAATGAGGGGGTTGAGGTACTCGTCGAATCGCGGCCGCTGTTTCGCGGTCGAGCTGGCGTGTTCAAAGGCCACAAGGCGGTACGCATCGGCAAGCGAATTGCCCGCCTTCAAGATTTGGTGGAAAAGAAGCTGAAGGAACTCGCCGGTCAATCTCAGGACAATCCCGGTGAAAACTCCGCCGAGACGGACGATGCGAACCATGCCGGCTCTGCAAGGCCGTGATGCTTTCTCAATGCGGAAAAGTGGGATCACGAAACGTTGTAGAGCAGACGTCTTGACTGGCACGGACGGTCGCCCCACAATCCGATTTTTCCCTGGTACAGCGCGGCAATCATTCACTGGTGAATCGCGCCGCGGTTCCGTCAACACCGCTCCGATGAAGACCGGGGACCAGCTCGAAGCCGACCCTGGTCGTCGGCTTGCTTCCGCCGCGACTTCTTTCCGGTCGGTTCTTGACCCGCTGGCAGCGGCGCGATAATAGTATCCTAACACATTGTGGTGGTGAAAGAGCGGCTAGCGTCTGGCGTCGGTTGACACCGGATGGCGCGATCGGCTCTAGCCGTCCCCTAGGGGGCACGGTGGTGCTTCCTTCCGGCGCAGCGCCTTGGGGGTGGCAAACGACTGAGGCGTGGGATTTCCTCTCGAGAGGGACCACGCGACGGGCCGAAATATCCAAGAAGAGTCGGAGATTGGCGTCGCCGATCGGTGTCCGCCGTTCGCAGCGAAGGCGATGTCGATGTCGTGAGATGCCTGGGCCGGAGGCCAAGGCTGTCGGCTCACGGAGGGTTCTGAGTTCTCGAGTCCAGACAAAGGAGATCAGCGATCGAACGAACGCAAAGGGTCAACGAGCAGATTCGCGTCCCTCAGGTGAAGGTGGTTGACCAAGACGGGAAGATGCTGGGCGCGATGTCCACAGTGGAGGCGCTCCGGCTGGCAAATGAAGCCGGCTTGGATTTGGTCGAAGTCAACCCGAACGAGCGGCCTCCGATTTGCCGGATCATGGACTACGGCAAGTTCAAGTATGAACAAAAGAAGCGCCTGAGCCAGAACGCCAAGCACACTCATGTTCACGTTAAGGAGATCCGGCTACGGCCGAAAACGGGCGAGCATGACATCGCGTTCAAGCTGAAGCGGGCCCGGACCTTCCTGGAGCACAAGGACAAGGTCAAAATCAACGTCCTTTTCCGAGGCCGGGAAAATGCCCACCACGATCTCGGTCGCCAAATGCTGCTGAAGATCATTGAGCAATTGGAGGACGTGGCGAAAGTGGAAAAAGCGCCGAGTATGGACAGTCCACGATCGATGTCCATGGTGCTGGCTCCGAAATCGTGAGAGGCGGTTCGGGGGACGTTGCGGCCAACCAGAGACGAGCGACGGGAACGAGAAATGTGAAAGTTCACCGGGAGACGCAGTGCCGCACCGTGGTCGATGCTGCCAGCATCGGTATGGCAGTGTCGCGACGGAGGCCGTGAGCATCGGGACGCCACGACACAATCGGGGGATGTGCGACAGAAGCTGGCAGCTATCGACCGCTGCCCCATGACGCGTACTGCCGATGGGCGCAGGTTCTTGTTCCCGGTGAATGGTTTCGGCGGAAAGAAAAAGGGGCGGCGGAGACGTCCGGCGAAGATCTTCAGTGCCTTGACGCCACGAGGTGCGGCGTGATCAAGGAAAGGATGTGAAGTCACCCTGCGTCCGTCTTACGACGTGGGTTGGATCGCGCTCCCGGTCATCGATAGGGTGTGCCTGCGCCGCAGGCCACCTAATTTTCCGTGCATGTTACGGTTCGGTGGGAATTCACGCCGCTCGGACCGCTTCGCTCGTGGCTTGCTCGCCCTCGAGCGGCTCGATCGCCGATCAGGGCGGCTGCTTTTTCGGGTTCTATTGCCAAAAATCCGACTTCCTCGCTGGAAAACCTCCGCCCGCGACGACTATAATCCCCAGCTTCACCGAGGCCGGCAGAGAGAAAGGGGCGTTTGCGCAACCCCCCGAAAAAGCGGCCGTTACGGCGGTGTCTCTATCGAACATCGATATCCGTTTGGGAAATAGCCATGCCGAAACAGAAAACGCATAAAGGCATGAAAAAGCGATTCAAGGTCACGGCCAGCGGAAAAGCGAAGCACCGCAAGGCATTCCGAAGTCACTTGCTGAGTCACAAGAGCGGCAAGCGGAAGCGGCGGCTGCGCCATGCGGGAGTCGTGACCGGGGCGGAGGCCAAAGAGATTGTTGAGTGCTTGCGGCCCGGGTCCTAGGGGGCTGTCCTGACGGGGAGCTTTCAGGGAACCCCGTTCGAAAAACGAACGGGGTGAGGTCGGAAAGCACGGGGTCACCGAGTTGTTCGGTTCCACATTGAGATTGAGAGAGTTGCCTTCGTCGGTGGTCCTGACGGTTTTCCGTCGCGGAAATCCGAGCGAGGTCCGTACGACGCATCTCAGGAAATCATAGGTCGGATCCATGAGAGTTCGAAAGGGTAGTGCGCGGCGACGAGCCAAGAAACGGCTGTTCCGAGAAGCGCGGGGCAACGTCGGCGGGCGGAGCAAGCTGCTGCGGACCGTCAAGGAAACCATCATTCGGTCGCGGGCGTTTGCGTACCGCGACCGGAAAGTGCGCAAACGCGACTTTCGCGCCTTGTGGATTACGCGACTCAGCGCGGCCTGTCGCGAACGAGGAATTCCCTATTCGCGATTCATCTACGGTCTGGGACGCGCCCAGATCCGCCTGAACCGTCGGACGCTGAGTGAATTGGCGATTTCGGAACCGAAGGTCTTTGACGAAATCGTCGAGGCGGTCTGAGTGAATCTTCGGCGGCCTAACGTTCTGTCTGCGCAAGCCCCGGCGAGCGGATTGTGTTTTCAACGGTTGGCCTGCGAGTCGGCCGAACGAGAGCGTCCTTTGCAAATGGACCCAATCGCGGCGTTCGAACAATACGAGAAGGAAGCGCTGGCCGCTCTGGAATCGGCCGCGGATGCCGACGCGCTGGAGGCCGCTCGGGTCGAGTTCTTGGGGAAAAAACGAGGCCGACTGCGCGACCTGCAAGGCTTATTGGGGAAGGCCCCTCCGGACCAGCGTCCGCTGCTGGGACGTCGATTCAACGAAGTCAAGAACCGCGTCACGGAGGCTTGGCAGCGACGCAAGCAGGAGCTGGAGAAGCCGGAAGCCGTTCGCGCTCAGCTCGACATCACTCTGCCCGGAACTCCACTGCGTCTGGGAAGGCGACATCCGCTGACTCAGACCATGGACGAGTTCAAAGACATCATGGGAAGGTTCGGCTTCTCGGTCGCCGAGGGCCCGGAGCTGGAAGACGAATATCACAATTTCGTGGCGCTGAATATTCCCGAAGACCACCCAGCCCGCGACCCGCTCGACAATTTCTACTTGGCAGCCGCTACAACCGCGACCAAAGGGCTCCGACCGGATGGCGGCTCCATCATGCTCCGCAGCCAGACGTCGACCGTGCAGATTCGCGTGATGGAGCGGACGAAGCCTCCCATCCGCATTGTCTCGCTGGGCCGGGTTTATCGACCGGACACAATGGATGCTACGCACTCGTGCATGTTCCATCAGATGGAGGGGCTGATGGTCGGCGAGTCGGTCACGATGGCCCAGCTCAAAACCGTCCTGCGGTTGTTCGCGACCGCGTACTTGGGCGGGGACGTTCACATCCGCTTTCGTCCCTCCTTTTTCCCGTTCACAGAACCGTCTGTCGAAGTGGACATGAGCTGGCGCGGCGACTGGTTGGAATTGGGCGGAGCGGGAATGGTCGATCCGAATGTCCTGCGGGCTGTGGGCTATGACCCCGAAGAGGTGACCGGATTCGCATTCGGCCTGGGCATCGAACGCTTCTGCATGCGTCGGCATCACATCACCGACATCCGCCGCTTCTACGAGAACGACGTCCGGTTCCTGGAGCAGTTCTGAGCAGAGCGATCTCAAGTCCGACCAGGAACCCTCTGCTTTTCCTGGTGCCGTTCCAAAACGGCGCGACGCCGCAACGCCAGTGGACGGCAAACGGCCGCCTCCGATGTCGCGACCGGTCGGTCTTTCAGCAGGAAACCCCAGGAAAGCGCCTTGCGTTCACACCAGGACCGCCGTGAGGAAAACTGTACGCGTGATGTGCGCATCACGGTACAGAAAGGCACGGTTCATGGCGTCCTGTCTACAGTAACCCACGACGGTGCAGCTCAGCCACCACCCGCTGCACGATCCGGTTCAGCTCGTCCGGATCGGGCTGTCCTTGTCCCGGGCGAGCGGAAGGAGCAGCGGGCGGGCAGCCGCCCAGCGGCTCATCCGTGAAACCGTGTTCGGCCAGCAAGCATTGCAGCGTGTCGCGCAGTGCCTCCAGGTCGACCTTCTGTTCGGGCGAGAGCGGTTGCCGGCCGATGCCCATCTGGAAACCCCGAAGACCAACGGCCGCGCGGAAACCCTCGGGGAATTCGGCCGAATAGATCATCGTATCGAAAAGCCGAATCAGGCTGTACTGGAGCTCCCGTGCCTCATCCAACCGGCTGGCCATCGTCAAATCGTACAACTTGCGGGTCAATTCGGGGACGACGCCCGAGCTGGCATTCGTGCCTCCGTCGCAACCGATCAGCAACATGGGCATCAACGCAGCGTCCCAGCCGGTCAGAAAACAGAAGTCTGGCCGGTTCGGCCTCACGGCCTGAATCATGCGAATCATCTGCGGGATGTCGCCCGACGAGTCTTTGATGCCAACGATCCGCTCGCACTCGTCCGCCAGCCGCTGGACCGTGGGAACATCGATCGGGCTGGCAAACATCGGAATGTTGTAAAGCGTCACGTCGATGGGCGAGTTCCGGCCGATTTCTTTGAAGTACGCATAGACCGACGCCGGACTGAGCCGGTAATAGAACGGCGAGACGATGGCCACGGCGCGCACGCCGAGCGAGCAGTAGTATTCGCACGCCTTCAGCGTCTCTCTCACGTTGGCTTCGGCCGCTCCGGCCAGGATCGGCACTCGGCCGCGTGTCTGGTCGGCGATGATTTCGACAATTCGCCGTCGTTCCTCGGCAGTGAAACGAGTGAACTCCCCCGTCGAGCCGTTGGGATACAGTCCGTGCACCCCCCGCTCGATCAACCAATCGACGTACCGGCGAAGTTCTGGTTCGTTGATGTTTCCTTCCGAATCGAGCGGAACCAGATTTGGGGTGAAAATCCCCGTCAGCCGGGTTGAGGTTTCCATGGCCGCAAGTCCTCACAATGATCGTCGCCGCACAAGCTGACCCGAGGCTGCTCGTACGGATTGTGCACGTTATTCCTGCTCAAATGCTGATTTCGATTGCTCGGACAAGAGACGCCTCCCGTGGCGAGCTCCGGCGTTGCCCGTCGAGTCCCTGCCGAAAAAAGGGCTATGACGAGTGGCTTCGGCTTGCCGATGAAAGCTGGCCGGCTGGCTGTGGCCGAGAGACATCCAAGAGGTCATGCCTCGGGCTGGGGCTCGGCGGAAGCTCGCTCTTCCGGACTCCTTTACCAGCATATCTTCAGTTTGCCGCCGGAGAAGGGAAATCCGTCTGTGTCGCAGCACAAAAAACAGGCTTTTGCGGTCAAACCTTGAGCTTGATCCCGGCGGTCGCTCCCGAGTGCCGGACCAGCAGGCTCACGACTCCAGTTGACCAGCATCGTAGGGCGCGCGGAACTCAGAACTTGGGTGGAGGAACAATCGGGTGGGGCCCGCAGCAGAACATCAGGACAGAGCGTCCCCAAGCAGGAACCAGGCAACGAGCAGTAAAGACACACCCACCTCCGCGCAAAAAGTTCAGCGAACGGTCGGCCCGAGGCCGCCAGCGCGAGATTTGGCCCTGTTGTCGCACTGGCCACCGGCG
>JAADHY010000033.1 GCA_013151585.1 Planctomycetota bacterium | reverse complement strand
CCGGTTTCAAGCCCGCCAACCGTCGACACGCTGCGGCTCGCACGTCCGGTGACCAATGCTGCAACAGCGTCCTTAGCAGGTCCACGTGTTCGGTGCCGGGACGTTCCGGCATGTTTCGAAGGAACCACTTGGCGGCCCGTTTGGCGGCCGGCAGGCTTTGGGAGCGGAGCGCGAGACGAGCCGCTTCTTCCCACCGCGTGGGAGCTTCTTTTTGGATTACGTCGAGCAAGACCTCACCCGAGTGGTCGCGGGCTCGGGGCAGTCGCCGGAGAATCCGCTCGACGACGTCAGCAGCCGAGACCCTTTCCCGGAGAATCCGCAGGGCGGCTTCGACGACGCAACGTTCCGGATCCGTCAGCATTCGCTCGGCCAGTTTGACGGCCTGCTCCGGCGCCAACCGGCACGCCGCTTGCAGCGCGGCTTCCCGGACGTCTTCGTCGGAATCGGCGAGCCGACGGGTCACAACCGGTAAGTCCTGCTCCGACCCGTGTTGTCCCAACAAAGCGACGGCGTCTCGGCGAACTTCCCAGTGCCCATGCCTCGTCAACCGCCGCACTTGGTTCAGCAGCCTGGGTTCCAACGAAACAGGCAGGCAAATGCCCAAGGCCTGCAACCGGACCTTGACCTCGTGATGCCTGAGCAGTGGCTTGGCGATCGTTTGAATTTGTGGCAGACGATGCTCGGCCGCCCACCGGAGCGCCTCCAGAGCGATTTCCAAATCATTCTTTTCCGTGAGCGATCGCAGAATCGCCGTCAGCTCACGATCGTCGCCGACCAGACGTCGGACGGCCAGAAAGGCCCGTCGACGAACGCTGCGATTGGAGTCGTGCAAAGCGGCGTGGATCGCTGCAATGATCCGTGAACGCCCATCGTTCGCCTCGCTCTCGGCCTCGCCCGAAGGCGCTGACATCGTCGGCGGGGACGAACGACCGTGGTCCTCGAACGCCGTCAGCCCGCTGGCCGCTTCCGGCAGGCTCGCCTGCTCCATCAAAAACCGATCGAGCCGGTCGACAGCGTTCAGCCGGATCATTTCGTCCAAACTCCCTGGGATCAGACTCTTCACCCCCACCTCTGGCCACGGAGGCCGCCCCACCTCCGCCAAAAGGGGAAGAACGCGGGAGCGAGCGGCGAGGGAGGATTCGGCCAACTGTCGGCCAAGGGACCACGCCTGCTCGATGCGTCGCACGCCCACGGCCGACGGCCAGCGTTTTTCCATCGCGACCAGCTCGAACAGGACTTCCACACTCACGGCCGCATGAACGGTAGTGCCTCTTTCCGCCCATCCCGTGAGGACATCCAAGGCGTCGTCCGGGGCCCAACGGATCAACGCTCGAGCCGCCATCAGCGTCAATCGACGGTTCGGAAGCCGTTTGGCGTCCTTGCTGAAAACCCGCCGGTAGAAGTGTTGGATCGTCTCGTCCGGAGGGGCCAGACACAGTTCAGGCGGAAGTTGTAGCTTGCCTAGGCCTTGCCCCACACTCTGAACGATCGCCCGACCGAGCGGTCCCGACCGCACCAGGAAATCCGCTGCGGCCTGCCGACAGGTGATCGGAGTTCGGCTTTCCGACTGTCCGAACACGGCCAGAGCGACGCACACGGCGTCGAAAGGCCGGGTTTGCGAGAGAATCTCCAAAGCCCTGCTCACGATCGCAGGCGACGGAGCGTCGGCCAACCGGCGCACTCGCTCTCGCTCTTCATCTGTCAACTGGCTCGGCGAGAGCATGAGCAAAGCGGCCAACATTCCGAGCGCTACCTCGGTATCGGTCGGAACACCGTCGGGAAGGCGCTGTTCGGCCGTCGGCACAAGGCTCGAAAGATCGCCGCGGAGCTGGTTGCTGTGCATCTCGTCGCACATCGGTTCGGGCAGCCCCGCCAGAAAGATCCGCGCGATGAGCCTGTCTGCCTCGCTCGCTTGATCGCGGAGAGCCGTTGCTGCGTCCACAGCCTCGCGCGGGTCCACGGCCCATAATGCATGAAGAAAGTGCTCGGTTCGGAGCCAGTGCCGGCAGGGCAACAGCTCGCGCAGACCGCTGGCCACCCAGCGACAATTCCCGAGGGCCACTCTCTCCAAGGCCCCGTACCAGTCGGCCGCCTCATCGCCGGGCTCACGATGACGGCCCTCGGCGATCGTGCGCAGAGCCGCCTGGAGCCAATCAGGCGAAAATGAGCAAATTTCGTCAAACGTCATCACCATGAACGTGCCGTCACAACTTCAAAGCGCGAACGATGACCTGCCAGACCAGTCCGGCGTCCGTGCTCGGATCGTCCCAGCGGCCTAGGAACCGGCCGCAGAAGCTCGTCTTGAGCAATTCGGGCAGGGGATCGCCATCGAAATCCACAAAGTTCGGATGTCCCAGCAGCAAGCACACTTCTTCCGTGGCTCGCACGCTCAGGTCCACGCCCAGATGCTCATCTCTGCGGACCGCATTGGCCGCCTTCACCACCCGTTCGATCTGCCGGCGCGGCACGTCAGGATGCCGTCGCGCCAAAACCTTGATCTCCTCTTCCGGCGGCGGGTAGTCCATTTTCAGAGGTGCAAAGCGGTCCAACTGGGCAGGGTCGACATTGGTGGTTCCGGTGAACTGAGCGCCGTTGTTGATCGCCGCAATCCAAAGGACGTTTTCCGGGATTTGGATCGTTGTACCGGTCAGCGGGTTGTACAATTTTCGCGTCGCGTCCAACGCCGGCATGATGCCGTTGCGAGCCAGCTCGCGGCAACGATTGAACTCATCCAGGAAGATCAAGAATCGGCGAGAGGGATCATCGATCGCCGCCTCCAAAGCTCGCAGGATGTCCGTCGGCACCCACACCGTCTCGGCTTGGCCCGACGGGGTGGCCCGCAATTGCAGGGTCGCCAAGAAATCCGTCGCCTCGTAAACCGAGCTGCAGTTGAAGAACACGTATTCCATCCCGAGCGCCTCGGCGACTTTGCGGGACAAGACCGTTTTGCCCGAGCCTTGCGGTCCATCCAGCAGCACGTTCAAACCACATTCGATGACCGCCTGCAGCTTCTTGGCCAGAATCGGATCCACGTAAAGGCTGTCGTCCAGCCGGAAAGTGATCTGAGACAGAAACTCGACCTCAATGTAGCCCCGTTCCTTCGCCGCCGGCTTCTTGACCGAAATAACGCGAACCCGGCAGAGCTGTCCCGGCTGAATCCGGGAGTCATTCGACAGAATGGCCTTGGGAGCGCGCTTGCCGTCGATATGCGTCGCTCGAAACCGAAACGCGCTGTCCTTTTTCGGGTTCGGGTAGAAGACCGTTTCAAAAATGGCCCCCGTCTGGATGGGTTGGGCCTCGGCTTTGTTGCTCATTTCCGTCCACCTGCGCCGTTGTTCCTGAGATTTCCAAGGAGTTGGTGTCCCCCGGTGCTCGTTTGCTGCGCGCCTCGATCGTCAATTCTGCAGCTTCCCTCCTTTCCAGGCAACCGGGACATCGGCCAGAAATGCAAAGAATCCGGATCGATTGGAGGACTGGCGATTAGCCGGCCCGCGGATAAAGGGCGGTGTCGAAATAGGTCCGACCGTTTGGGAACCTTGTCCCCAAGCAGCGTCTGGGAACCAAGATAGCCGCCGCTTGGCGCTTTGAAGGAGAGCCCACCAAAGCAGCACTGTTTTCTTTTCCAAAAATCCGAAATTCCGAAGAATCCTCCGGAACTTTTTGGGGGCAGGCCTCGTCTGATCGAAAAGGGACAGAATGAGGGCGAGGGTCTGCGCCCTTGCCACTCCCGTTCGTTGATCCCACCGTTGCTGAGCAACACCGTGCAGCCGGGAGCGTCCCGTCTGCGCTGCGTCAAGCCGGAAGGTGTACGGTGAAAGTGGCGGTGGGATGTTGGGTGTTCAGGTGCCTTGATTCGGGAAGGAGAACGTCATGTCGCGTGAACCAGCAGGAAACGTCCGACACGCCGACGAGGCCCTCCGTCGACGCGAAGTCCGAAACACTGGACTCATCGGCTCGCAGAAGCAGGGGGGACCATGGGGCGGCGTCAGTCGCGTTGGCTCTCGGCTGGTTGGCTTGGTTACGTCCGGCATGGCGTTCTCACGCTACGAATGTCCGGGCGTCCGCATAGGCCCCGGCGCTGGATGGCGGTGACAGGGCGACCGACCCCGTGAGCTGACGCAGACGTTTCCGTGCTGCGAAGTCAACGCCGGCTCTTGGCGTGGGCGCTTGAGCAACGCTGTGCGCTGAGAGCAGCGTCTCCCGGATGCCTTCGGCATCGGCGAACCGGAAGTTCGCTCGGCAGGGGAAGCCGCGGGGAACTTCCCCAAGGGCCGGGTGGGAGATCCCGGCTGGCCGTGATGGCTCGGTGGTGACGGTAGCCACCATCCACGTCCCCGAGCGAGAGGACGCGGGAGGGCTTGGCCAAATCGCAAATCTCCCGACCGGACGTAAAACTCGCTCAACCTCAGCGGCGCATCCGGAGCCTGGCAAAACAAGTCCGAGGGCGCCGCCCGCTCCCCGGAGCGGACGAGCTGGTCAGGAACGCGGTTGCGGCCGTCGGCCGCATCCATTGGCCGCTCGCCGGGGAGGTCCTGGAGCGACCGGCCGCTCCGACAGGACCTGTCTCCGCCCATCGTCGCTCAGCCCGAGGGGCGACGAAGAAAGCTCCTGCAGTCGCTTGGCCCGCGCCGATGCAACCAAGCCTGGTCCGAAGAAAACGCGTCCAACCCGAGGCTGCGGAGCTGGGAGGCAGCATAGACGGGCAATTCCGCCGTCCGACTGAGTTTGATGTTTGATTTTGAGGGAAGCCGGGGCCGGCTGGTCCTGAGAAGCAGGCTGCCTTGGGGCGGCCTGTTCCCATCACCCGCAAGCGGCACGACCCGCGAGCGAAGACCTGGAGTCGCCAAACCAAACGCCAATGGTTCGTCCGGCAGGAATCGTCCCGCTTGGAAGCCCTCCAAAGCCCGAGCGAACACAAACCTTCCGGCAGACTCATGCGGCCGTTGGCGGGCGTGAAAGTGGAAGCCCTGGTCCGGTTCGGCGGCCCTGGTCGTTGGCCGCCAGGGGGACCCGCTTCAGCAGCGCGCGAGCGGGCGGATGTGGGAGAGCCTGAGCTGGGCTGGGTCAGCCGTTCCTGACGAGAACGGCGGCTTGTCCGATGCGCCGGTTCGGACATCGCCCGGCGGCGCTGTTTCCCACCAGTTCA
>JAADHY010000325.1 GCA_013151585.1 Planctomycetota bacterium | reverse complement strand
CAGCAGCGACGCCTGGCAGAGAGGAGTCCTTCACATCGGTGTGCGCGATCGCGGGGTGGATGTCGTTTGGCACATCGGCGGTGATCATCGCGTGCGGCTCCGCTCGGCTCCGCTGCGAAACGGCGTTTGGTACCACATGGCCGTCGTGGCCGACACGTCACGCGGTCTGGTTCAATTGTTCACAAATGGCTATCCGGTTGACGCGGCGGACATTTCCCGCGTCGACACGCCGATCAAGCTTGTCCAACAAGTCGTAGGGCGGGAAAGCCGCCGGCGATACTTCCGCGGTGCGATCGACGAAGTGCGTCTGTGCGGCCGGGCTTTGACACCGCCCGAGGTGAAAGCCCTCTGCCCGGATGCTCCGCCGCCGGACGGCTATGACCGCCGCAACATCCGCACTGGCTATTGCCTTCCCGACGAAGGGTATTGCGATCAGCCTTACACGGTCGTGCTGCCGGATGGCCGCTGGCTCTGCACGCTCACGACTGGTCCCGGACGCGAAGGCCAGCGCGGCCAGCACATCGTCGCCACCCTCAGCTCCGACCACGGCCAAACCTGGTCCGACCTGATCGACATCGAACCGTCTGGCGAGCGCGAGGCCAGTTGGGTCATGCCGCTCCTGACGCCGAGCGGTCGGGTGTATGTCTTCTACACTTACAACGCGGAAAACATCCACACACTGCCGAACGGCAAGCCGATCCGAGCCGATACGCTGGGCTGGTACGTCTTCAAGTATTCTGACGACGGCGGCCGCACGTGGTCGGAGCAGCGATACCGGCTGCCGCTTCGGGTCACAGCCGTTGACCGAGCCAACGATTTCGGCGGTCGGGTGCAATACTTCTGGGGGATCGGCAAGCCGATTGCCGTCGACGGCTGGGCCATTTTCGCCTTCAGCAAAGTGGGCAAGATTGTTGTGGACGACAGCGAAGGCTGGTTTTTCCGCTCAGACAATGTGCTGACCGAGCCGGACCCGGCTAAAGTCCGGTGGGTACTGCTGCCCGACGGCGACCGGGGGTTGGAAGTGCCCGAGTACGGCGATGTCCATGCCGAGCAAAACCTGGTCGCTTTGAGCGACGGCAGCCTCTATTGCATGTACCGCACCGTCACCGGCCACCCCTTTCACGCCTACAGCCGGGATCGAGGACACACGTGGACCAAGCCGGAACCGGCGACGTACACGCCCGGCGGCCGCAAGTTCAAGCACCCACGCGCTTGCCCTCGCATCTGGCGCACCCACAACGGCCGCTTTCTGTTCTGGTTCCATAACAACTCCGTCAAAGGTTGGCAGGGTCGCAACCCGGTCTGGATTTCCGGCGGCCTCGAAAAGGATGGCTTCATCCACTGGTCGCAGCCGGAGCTATTGCTTTACGACCCGGAGTCGAAAAAGCGGGTCAGCATCAGCTATCCCGATCTGATTGAGCAGGACGGCCGGTATTGGATCACGGAAACGCAGAAAAGCATCGCGCGAGTGCACGAAATCGATCCGACGCTGCTGGAAGGGCTTTGGAACCAGGGCCGCGTCCGAGAAGTCACGCGAAAGGGCTTGGCGCTGGAACGGGCCGGCGGTCCGTTGAAGGCGACTTCCCTGGAACTGCCGCGACTGAACTTGGAGCGGACCGGAGGATTGACCATCGAGATGTGGCTGCGACTGAATGCTCCGGCCACCGAGCAGACATGGCTCAGCACGCGAGCGTCCGATGGATCCGGCTGGCGCATGTCGACGACGGACGCTGGCACGGTCCGCATCGAGATCGGCGACGGCAAAGCCAAAGCCGCATGGGATTGTGACCAAGGCCTTTTGAGTCCCAACAAGCTCCATCACGTGGTTGTCATTGTCGATGCCCGGGCACGCGTCATCAGCTTCGTCATCGACGGCGTTCTGTGCGACGGCGGCACCCAGCGCCCGTACGGCTGGCTTCGCTACCATGACCAAATCGCCGACGTGACTGGAACCGGTCGTCTGCGAATCAGCCCGCCGCCAGAGGGCGAACTCCATTGCCTTCGTGTTTATTCACGCTATCTGCGGACGTCTGAAGTTATCGGCAACTTTCACGCCGGTGCACCCTAGCGCATCGGCTCGCCCGGCATCCTCCGGGCTCCAAGGCGGTCTTTCGGCACGCAATATACTGTGCTGCCGAGCATTCAACGTGTTCTCCAGGCATTGGAGTGATTGCGTGTCCGAGCCAGAAGAATCGCAAGCAGAGCCTTTTCCCATGCTGCGATGGGTGCGCCGTTCGCGAAGATGTTTCGGCCGCGCCGCCGGGGCGAGGGGGCTTAAAATCCGACGTTTTCAGTTGGTTGTTGGGTTTTGTCGGCTTCCTCGACTTACCATTTGAGTCAGTTACCCGCCGCCAGCCGAGCGAATTGGATCGGCTGCGCCCGGTGCGACGGCCATCGGCTTCAGCTCTGCGTCGCCGCCTCGCTGGGAGGATGCACACTCGCAGTTCAAGAAGTTCGACAGACTCAGGGAATTCGAAACCCCTCATCCACCCGACCGGCGTTGGTTTGCTGCGGTGTCCGTCGGGACGTCTCGAGCTGCCGCTGTGGCTCAGCCCAGCGCGACGTCCAGAGTCATCATGATGGCGAATCCGAGCATGGCGCCGATGGTTGCCACGTCCGTCGCTTCCTCGCTGCCCTGCGATTCCGGAATCAGCTCTTCCACGACCACGTAGATCATCGCTCCGGCCGCGAAAGCCAACGCGTAGGGCAGGATCGGCCGCGCGTAGAGCACCGCAGCGGCTCCAATCACACCAGCGATCGGCTCAACGATTCCCGACGCCTGGCCGTACAGAAAGGATTTCCAAGGGGTGAATCCGTCCCGTCGCAAAGGCATCGAGACAGCCGTACCTTCCGGGAAATTCTGCAGTCCGATGCCAATGGCCAGAGCAATGGCGGCTCCCAGCGTGGAGGATTCCAATCCGTAATGCACCGCGCCAAAGGCCACACCCACCGCGAGTCCTTCGGGGATGTTGTGAAGAGTGATGGCCAGCACGAGTAAGGTGGTGCGTTTCCAGGTGGTCGAAACGCCTTCGGCGACCGTTGTTCCCGGATGCAAGTGCGGCAGCAGCTTGTCAATCAGCCAAAGAAAGGCCCCTCCGGCAAGAAAGCCCGTTGTGGCCGGAACCCAAGCCGGAACGGGCCCTCCTTCGGCCATTTCGATGGCCGGCGCCAATAGTGACCAATAACTTGCGGCAATCATGACGCCCGAGGCCATCCCGAGCATGCCGTCCAGCATCTTGCGGCTAGGGCTGCGAGCCACGAAAACAACGGCCGCACCGGCCGCTGTCACGAACCACGTGAAGAGCGTCGCCAGCAAAGCCTGCACCACCGGATGACACTCAGCAAACCACTGCATCATGACAAACCGTGACTCCTCCAGAAATTCCTCCCGTGCGGACGCGACCACCATCCGCGGCAAGACCTCGAGTCACCCATAGCAAGACCGAAGTCCGACTTCAGGCTCGGAAAGAGAAACACAGACGGCGCACGCCCTGGTCTGTCAGAATCATATCACCGACGAAGACGAATCGGGCTAAGCCCGTCCTCTTTTGAGGTTGAATCAGCAGCCGAGCCCTTCTAGCTGCTTCAATGCGTTTTCCCGTTCCCGCATCATTTCAGAACTGATCCTCAGTCGCTTCGCCGGTCGTCGTGTGAAGGCTGGACGTTCTCCGCCGATTCCTTTCGCGACAGTCGCTCGCAAGCGGGCGTGAGGAATATCGAGTTCTTGGCCAAAACGCAACCCGGCCGACCGGGGACACAGTCCGTGTCCAGCCGCCGACACCGATGCTTAGTCATGTCGAGATGCGGACAAGAGAAGGTCACCGCCGTTCCTTTTTCAAAGCGATAACATCGTTTTTTCCCGCCGTGGGAGGCTCTCTGTCACCCCAGTATCGAGCGGCAGCGCCCTCTTGGTTTCGGCTGTACACGGAAACGGGCCTTGGGCCATGCGGCTCAGTTCGAGCCGACAGAAGGAATCGCGAAAGGCCCCGCCTTCTTTGAGCCGGGGCCTTTCGTTTGTCAGTACGGGAGTACGCACGTCCGCAGAGCCGCCTCAGACCTCCAATTTCGTCTGAACCAGCCACAAGTCGTGCAGGTTGCAATACGACATCACGAAAAGCTCTTTGGCTTTCCCGCCGCTGGGGACATCGATCTCGAAACTCGAAACGGGTTCATCCTTCCAGTGAAATGTTTTCGCTCCGAGAACCTGTCCCTCGCCGTTCACCACCGTGTGCCGGACGATGTAATGGCTTTCGCTCATCCCGTGTCGGGTCTGCAGTTGAAGCGTCACTTTATCGCCCGACTTTTGGACGTCAATGATCGGCAAGTGGCTACCAGCCTTCCCTTTCCACCGCCCCTGACGGTCTTTCGTGTAGATGACGTTCTCTGGTAACTTCCCCAGAGCGGAAGCCGCGCAACATTCTACGTCCGCCATCACCGTTTGGGATCCGGTTTGGGAAAAAATCGGCAGCAGCAAAGCACCCGCCGGTCCAGCCGCGATCATCCTCAAAAATCTGCGACGTTCATTCATCGTCTTACCTCTCTTTCGTTTTGGGGCTTTTTCCCGTTGCAGTGTTCCAGTCAACTCAACCCAACACGTCTACCACAGGCGGCCGTCCCGACGGAAGTCGATCGGCGAGATCGGTCCGGAGCCGCCCGAGAGACATCCTGCGATTATTCTGCTGTAGCGGGAAGAGGAACGCAATGGATTGGGGGACCAAAAGACAGAGCTTGACAAATGAAGCAAACTTTCTAAGGCTCCTCGACTTTTCTTCTTTTCTTCGCGATGTCACCCGTCCGGTTCCCAGACGTTTAACCGGCCACGTCAACGCAGCCTTCCCCTGGAACCGATCCTCCGGCTGACAGCGGACGCCCGGTGAACCGATCACGAGGCAGACAGCTTCGTCCGAAACGTCTGAGAGAGGCTTGTCTTGCGAAAACCGACCGATCGGATGGTTCGGTCGCCGAAACTTTGTTATTTTTGGCCGAGGTGACTCGACCAGCTCAGGCAGAAAGCGATGAGCACCGAGCGATTAAACCGACGGCGGATGTGTCAGACGCTCGCGGCAGGGTCAGCGGCGGTAACGTGGTCGGTAAGCGACGGGTGGCCGGGGTTGAGCGCGGCGAACCGGCGTGAATTGATGGTCTGAGGAGGGCTCACTGCGTTCGACCGCAGCTACTCGGTTGGGCGAGCCGTTCGTGGAAGGTCAAACTGGCCACCAAACAGGCGTCTCGGGCGGCACGAACCGTTGTGGTTCGGTGTGTCAGCCAGTGCGTGCAGGGAGGCGAGACGGGGGCAATTCTTGGCATGTGATACCTTCCAGCATCTCTGGTGATACGACGAGGGGGGGCGTTATGGCACGACCAATCCGAGTGGAATACGCCAACGCCGTCTATCATGTGACCGCCCGCAGGAGCCAGCGCAAAGCGATCTGTCGCGATCATGCGGACCGTGTGCGATTTCTGGTGATCGTCGAGAAAGCAGTGACGCGGTTCGGCGTGGTGATCCACGCCTACCGCCTCATGCAAAATCACTATCGGTTGCTGCTGGATACGCCCCGCGCCAACCTGATCACCGCAGTGGGATGGCTGCAAACCACATGCAATGATCGGTTCGATCGGAGGCATCGGCGAAGCGGTCACCTATACCAGGGCCGATAGAAGGCTCACGCGGTGGAGGAAGAACCGTACGCGCGGGAATCGTCCAAGTACATCCATCTGAACCCAGTCCGACCAAGAAACAAACGGAAACCGATCCCGGCGGAACGGAAAGACGAACTAGGGAGCTACAGCTACCGGTGAATCGGATGGCCGGGGTGGCGCCGGACTGCCGGTACCGGGACGGCAATGGGATTCACCGACTGCTCCAGCGTTTTGAGGAGCGAGCCCAAGCTGGTCGAGTCCTTGCGTGCCGACTGAAAGCTCTCACTGAAGACGTGTCAAATGTCATTTTGCCCGCTTCAACCCTCGCCGCGACAAGAGCTCGCCGACGAGCTCAACAAACATCCGCACCACACTGAGCCGCAGAAAAGGAAATGAGCATGCAACAGCGAAAAGTTTATGCATGGGCAGGTCCTTGGGTACTGCTTGCTGGCTGGCTGGAGCTATGCGCCGGGTGGGCAGTGGCCACGGAGAAGAACTTGGAGGGGAAGGCCCCGGCGGGGCGCCGGCCCAATGTGCTGTGGATCATGACCGACCAGCATCGGGCGGACTTTATGACCTGCGCGGGCAATCGGCTGGTTCCCACGCCCAACTTGGATCGAATCGCGGCCCGAGGTGTGAGGTTCCTGCATGCGTACTGCACGGATCCGATCTGCGCCCCGTCGCGCATGTCTTTGATGACCGGCCTTTATCCGTACCACCACGGTGTGTTGAACAACCAGGATCAACTGGATTGGCGCGTGCGCACCGTAGCACACGAATTCGCCCAGCGCGGCTATCACACAGCGCTGCTCGGCAAGATGCATTTCAATGGCGGCTCGCTGCATGGTTTCGACTATTTCGTCTCGATCAACGACTGGCTGATGTATCTCGGCCCCAAGGTTCCTCTGTTTGTGAACGAGATCGCCAATGACCCTTTTAGCGGGCCCAATGTCTTTCGGACAGTCTACGACGACGGCTCTGGGCTGCCGGAGATCAAGGGTGTCTGGCCGAAAGGCAGTCCGTGGGTCGGCAAGGTGGAGCGTTACGATTTCCGCAGCACCGTCTCCAAGCTCGACGCCGAGGACCATCTGGATGCGTTCCTGGCCCGCGAAGCGGTGAAGTTCCTGAAGAACCACCGCGATCAGCCCTTCTTTCTCGTAGTCGGTTTCATGAAGCCGCACGCGCCTTTTTACCCGCCGCGGCAATGGGCAGAACGGTATCCCCCGGACAAAGTGCAACTGCCTCCCGTCGGCGACACTTCGACGTATCCGAAACACCTTCGCGCTCGCATCGCCTACATCCAGGGATTCGGTGAGCGGCGTTTGCGCGCTTTGCGGGCCGGCTATCTGGGCAATCTAGCCTTTGTGGACACGCAAATCGGTGAGGTTTACCAGGCGCTTGAAAAAGAGAACCTCGTGGACAACACGATCGTCATTTACACCTCTGACCACGGCGAGATGGCAGGCGACCATGGCCTGTATGAGAAGATGTGCATGTTCGAGCCTTCGGTGGCTGTTCCGCTCATTGTCAGTTACCCGGGCCATCTCCCTGAAGGGAAAGTGGCCAAGGGCATTGTGGAGAACATGGGGATTTACCCGACGTTGATGGAACTTCTGGGCTGGGACATCCCTGAAGATATTGACGCGCGCAGTTTTGCGCGTGCGCTGACCGATCCGGATTGCGAGACCCAGCCCGCCGCCTTTGCCCAATTCAACCCTTGGCCGAAGGCGGTAGGCGAGTATATGATCCGGACGCCCAAATACAAATACATCTACAATGTCGGCTCCACACCGGAGCTGTACGACGAACAGGCGGACCCGGGAGAATTCGTCAATTTGGCCGGCCGGCCGGAATTCAAGAAGATAGAGGATGACTTGCGCTCGCAGCTTTTCCGTTGGCACGACCCTCGCCGCTCGGCAAATATCAAAGGTTCAACAAAGTAGTCGATGAGCAACCATCACGATCCACAAGTGCCGCGCGTCGATGCCGATAGTCCATCGACAAGCTCTTCCAGCGCGGCTCGGCTCGTGTCGCTCGATGCGTTCCGCGGATTCATCATGATCCTTCTGGCATTAGAAGGATTCAATTGTGTCAAGACAGCGAAGAATCTCGGTTATGGGCCGGACGTAGCCGTCGATACCTGGACGGGCTGGATCTGGCAAACGCTGGCCTTATCACACGTCGCATCCCCAGTGAAACAGCCAGTTTTATGTGATTGGCTGTTCGTTTTGGGACCTTATCATGCCGGCCTTCTTGCTCATGGTCGGCGTGGCCATGCCGTATTCGTATGCCAAGCGGCGCCGCCAAGGGCATTCGTTCGGCCGGCGGCTGAGGCACACCGCCGTTCGGTCCGCAGTGCTGATCTGGCTGGGCGTGCTTATTCACTCTCAGCACAGCCGCCAGTTGGTGTCCTTGTTCACAAATGTACTGCCTGTCATCAGCCTGGGGTACTTGCTTGTGTTCCTGGCGCTGGAGGGGGGCGTGCGCGTTCAGATCGTCTCGCTGGCGGTGATGTTGGTGCGCTATTGGGTGCTGTTCGTGGCGTATCCGGCTCCGGGGCCGGGATACGATTTCGCCGCCACAGGCAGCGATCCCGGCTGGGGGCTGCCGGGCTTGTTCGCCCACTGGACGAAAAATGCGAATGCCGCTGCCGCATTCGACCGCTGGTTCCTGAATCTCTTTCCGCGCCCCCAGCCATTTCGTTTCCGCCCGGACGGGCACGTGGTGCTGGGCTTCGTCCCGGCGATCGCTACGATGCTGTTCGGCGTTTTGACCGGCGAACTGCTGCGCAGCCGCAACCACACTGGTTCTAACTGCAAGCCCATCAGGTCGTGTGTTTCCCGTGACCTGTTCCCGCTGGGTCTCGGTTAAACGATCAAGACGGCTGCCCGCGGAATCGAAAGGGATAGTCATGATGAGACATCGAATTGGCCGCCGAGCGGCTGCGGCGCTGTGTTGGCTTGGCCTTGTGGCCAGTTGCGTAATGGCGGACGCAGCCGAACGGCGCAGCGTGCTGCTGTTGGTTTCGGACAACCAGAACTGGAACGATTGCGGCTGTTACGGGAACCGGGTCGTCAAGACACCCCACCTCGACCGACTGGCAGCGCAAGGCGTCCGTTTCAACTATGCTTTTGCCACAACGGCGTCCTGCGGTCCGAGCCGCGCGGTTCTGTTCACAGGGCTCTACACGCATCAAAATGGACACTACGGGCATCCGCAACATTATCACAATTTTCATCTGCGGCCCGAGGTGCAAACCATCTTTGCGCTGCTGAAAAAAGCCGGCTATTCCACCGGGCTGATCGGCAAATCGAACGTGAGCCCGCCCGAGCAATTGCCGCTTGACTACCAGCCGGCCGTGCGCGCCTACGACGTCGTATCGATGGCCCGTGAGGCGGCGGAGTTTTTCCGTCAAGCGGGCGATCGTCCTTTCTTCTTGCTGCTGGGATACCACGATCCTCATCCCACGTCGCGCGCCGGTTCCGGCTGGGGGATTCGTCGGCAGTATCCCGGAGTGCGACCGGTCCAGTACGACCCGAAGACGGTGATCGTCCCCAGTTACCTGCCGGACCGGCCGGAAGTGCGCGAGGGTTTGGCCGGCTATTACCAGCAGATCACCCGGTTGGACCAGGGCATCGGCATGGTGCTCGATGCGCTTGAGCGATCGGGCAAGGCCGGCGAGACGCTGATCCTGTTCACCAGCGATCACGGCTCATCCGAACCCGGCGCCATGGCCAACCACTATGATCCGGGCGTGCGTGTGCCCTTGATCGTCAAGAGCCCCGAGCAGAAACAGCGCGGGCTGGTGACCGACGCGATGGTCACCTTTGCCGATCTGGTGCCGACGATCCTCGATTGGACGGGCGTGCCGGGGCCCGCGTATCCGCTTCCCGGGCGCAGCTTCCTGCCGGTACTCGAAGAGCGGCATCCGGCCGGTTGGGACGAGGTCTACTTGAGCCATGTCTTTCACGAAGTGCAGACCTACTATCCGATGCGCACGATCCGCACGCGCCGCTACAAATTGATCTGGAACATGGCCTGGCGTCAGGAATACCCGCTGCCGCTGGACACGATCGAACGGGCCACCTGGCGGGGCGTGGTACGGCGGGGCGACAAAACGATTGGCCGCCGCTCGGTCGAGAAGTTCCTGTTTCGCGATCCGCTGGAGCTGTATGACCTGGAGAAAGATCCG